>NZ_JAATOS010000131.1:0-9862 GCF_011806505.1 Salipiger sp. HF18
CGGATCATGGAGATTTCCGGACAGATCGCGCTGGTCACCGGCGCCGGCAGCGGCCTCGGCGAGGCCACCGCCCGGCGGCTGGCAGCTGCTGGCGCCAGGGTTGCGGTGGTGGACCGCGGCGCCGAGGCGGCGGAGCGCGTCGCGGACGAGATCGGCGGGCTGGCGATTGCGGTCGACGTTTCCGACAACGGCGCCGTCGAGGCCGCCTTCGCCGAGGTCGCATCGAAGTTCGGGACCCCGCGCATCGTGGTCAACTGCGCCGGCATCGGCACCGCGGGGCGCATCCTGCCCCGCGACGGGGTGCTGCCCATCGAGACCTTCGAGCGCACGCTCCGGGTCAACCTGCTGGGCAGCTACATCGTGCTCAGCCACGCCGCCAGGCTGATGTCCGCCGCCGAGCCGCTGGATGCGGACGGGGCACGCGGGTTGATCGTGAACACCGCCTCGGTCGCTTATCAGGACGGCCAGATCGGGCAGGCGGCCTATGCCGCTTCCAAGGGCGGCATCGCCTCGCTGACGCTGCCCGCCGCGCGCGAGCTCGCCCGCTTCGGGATCCGCGTCATGACCATCGCGCCGGGGCTCTTCGAGACCGCCATGAGCGCCGGTCTCCCGCCCGAGGCGCGGACCGCGCTCGAGGCCGGGCTGCCCTTCCCCTCGCGCATGGGCAAGCCCGATGAATTCGCCCTGCTGGTGCAGCAGATCGTCGAAAACCCCCTGCTGAACGGTGAGGTGATCCGCCTCGACAGCGCCGTTCGCCTTGCGCCGAAATGAGGACTGACATGTTGAAAGGCACCTACACCGAGGCCCGCTACGACGAGCAGGTCGCCGAGCTCGAGCTGGTCCGAGAGGACAAGCGCAACGCCATGTCCGACGGTCTCATGGCCGAGATCGAGCAGTTCTATTCGTCGCTTCCAAAGGACGTCCGCGTGGTGATCCTGCACGGTCGCGGCGGGCACTTCTGCTCGGGGCTCGACCTCGCCGAGCACGTGTCGCGCAGCGCCGAGGAGGGGGTCTACCACTCGCGCAACTGGCACCGCGTCATGGACATGATCCAGTTCGGCGGCGTCGTGACCATCAGCGCCATGACCGGCGCGGTGATCGGCGGCGGGCTCGAGATGGCGACCGCCACCCACGTGCGCATCGCCGAGCCATCGGTGATCTTCCAGCTTCCCGAAGGCCGCCGCGGCATCTTCGTGGGCGGCGGGGCGACGGTCCGGGTGGGCCGCATCCTCGGGCCGGACCGGATGGTCGAGATGATGCTCACCGGGCGCAAGTATGACGCCGAGGAGGGCCTGCGCCTCGGGCTCGCGCATTACAGCGTGGGCGAGGGCGAGGCGCTGCCGATGGCGCGCAAGCTTGCCGTCAGGATCGCCGCCAACGCGCCCATGTCCAACTACTTCATGATCAATGCGCTGACCCGCATCGGCGACATGTCCCGCTCGGACGGGCTCTTCACCGAGAGCCTCGCCGCGGCGCTCGTCCAGACCACGCCCGACGCCGAGGAGGGCCTGCGCGCCTTCCTCGAAAAACGCAGCCCCGTGTTCCGCTGAGATCGCAGGGAGGGAGGAGCCATGAACACCCAGATCATCGAACGCGCGCCCAAGGACCCGACCGCCCGGGCCGACTGGGCCCGCCGTCACACCCTGACTCGCTACGTGCCGCACAAGGTGGTTCGCGAGGACCGCGCCGACGGCACCATCCTGCTGCGCTCGGGCTACGATCTGCCCGAGGCGGTCGCCAACACCGGCGTCTGGCTGCACGAATGGGCCGAGAAGGCGCCCTACCGCGTCGCCGTCTCGGAGCGGCCTGTCGAGGGGCCGGGCTGGCGCAACGTCACCTATCTCGAGCTGCTGCAGCAGGTCCGCGCCATCGCCTCGGCGCTGCTGGCACGGGGGCTGGGCGAGGGCGACACCATCGCCATGCTCTCGGGAAACGGGCTCGACCACCTGCTGGTCTCGCTCGCGGCGCAGTACATCGGCGTGCCGGTGGTGCCTCTGGCCGAGCAGTATTCGCTGATCCCCGAGGCTCATGGCCGGCTGATCTTCGTGCTCGACAAGGTGAAGCCCAAGCTCGCCTTCGTCGATGACGCCACCCGCTACGCCTCGGCGCTGGCCCTGCCGCAGCTCGCCGATGTCGAGGTGGTCGCCGCGCGCGGCGAGGCCGGGCGTCCGGTGACGCGGCTTTCCGAGCTGGTCCATGCCGAGGAGCGCCCCGATCTGGATGCCGTCCATGCCACGGTCGGCCCGGACACGCTGGCCAAGATCCTCTTCACCTCCGGCTCGAGCTCGGATCCCAAGGGCGTGCTGACCACGCACCGGATGATGTGCGTGAACCAGGTGCAGATGCAGGTGGCGCTTCCCTTCCTCATGGATCATGCGCCGCGCATCACTGACTGGCTGCCGTGGAACCACGTCTTCGGCGGCTCGCACAACGTCAACATGATGCTGGCCCATGGCGGCACCCTGACCATCGACAGCGGCAAGCCCACCGGCAGGGGCTTTGCCACCACGCTCAAAAACCGCACCGACCGGCCCGGCACGCTGGCCTTCAACGTGCCCGTGGGCTGGAACATGCTGGTCGACGCCATCAAGGACGACCCCGCCACGCAGGCGCATCTGTGCAAGGACCTGCAGCTGCTGTTCTACGCCGGCGCCTCGCTGCCGCAGGACGTGTGGGAGGCGCTCGAGCAGTTCTGCATCGACGCCCGCGGCGGTCTGCCGATGATGATCTCGAGCGGGGGCCTCACGGAGACCGCCCCCGCCTGCCTCATGGTGCACGAGCCCATCGGCCGCTCGGGCGTGATCGGCGTGCCGCTGCCCGGCGTCGAGGTGAAGCTCATCCCCGACGAGGACATGCGCTGCGAGGTGCGGGTCAAGGGGCCGAACGTGATGACCGGCTACTTCAACGACCCCGCCAGGACCGCCGAGGCCTTCGACGACGAAGGGTTCTTCATCACCGGCGATGCGGTGCGCTTCGTCGATCCGGACGATGCCGACCGTGGACTGGTGTTCGACGGCCGCGTGTCCGAGGACTTCAAGCTCGACACCGGGACCTGGGTGCAGGCGGGCAACCTGCGCATGACCGCGCTCAAGGAGCTCGCCGGGCTGGCGCAGGACGTGGTGATCTGCGGCCATGACCGGGGCGAGGTGGGGCTCTTCATCTTCCCCGTGCCCGGGGCCGCCGCGTCGGGCGAGGTCACGCAGGGCGCCGTCACCGACACCGCGCTGATGACGCGGGTCGAGCTGCGCCTGCGCGAGATGAACGCGCATGTGACGGGCTCGGCCAAGCGCATCACCCGCGCCATGGTGCTGGCCGAGCCGCCGTCGCTCGAACACCACGAGATCACCGACAAGGGCTCGCTCAACATCAAGAAGATCCTGACCCGCCGGGCGGAGCTTCTGGAGCGGCTCTACGACAACGAAGATCCGGCGCTGATCCGCGTCTGAGGAGGACACCAGATGATCGACTTCGCCAAGGTCCGCGCGATCGACTTCCACACCCATGCCGAGGAGGCCTGCGGCTGTCACGCCGATGACGGCTACGACGAGCTGCAGTCCACCATGGCCAAGTACTTCGGCGCGCCGTGGTCGCATCCGCCGACCATCGACGTCACCGCCGCGCACTACCGCGAGAAGAACATCGCCGCAGTGATCTTCCCGGTCGATAGCGAGCGCGAAACCGGCTACCGGCGCTACGACAACTACGAGGTCGCCGACGCCTGCGCCAAGAACAGCGACATCCTGATCCCCTTCGCCTCGATCGACCCGGCGAAGGGCAGGCTCGGCGCGCGCGAGGCCCGCGACCTCGTGCAGAACCACGGCATCAAGGGGTTCAAGTTCCACCCCACCATGCAGGGGTTCTACCCCAACGACCGCATGGCCTACCCGCTTTACGAGGCCATCGCCGAGGCCGGGGTGCCGGCGCTCTTCCACACCGGGCAGACCGGCGTGGGCTCGGGGATGCGCGGCGGCAACGGCATGCGGCTGAAGTATTCGAACCCGATGTTCATGGACGATCTGGCAGTGGATTTCCCCGACATGCCGATCATCCTCGCGCATCCGTCCTTCCCGTGGCAGGAAGAGGCGCTCTCGGTCGCGCAGCACAAGCCCAACGTCTACATCGACCTCAGCGGCTGGTCGCCCAAGTACTTCCCCAAGATCCTCGTGCAATACGCCAACACGATCCTGAAGAAGAAGATGCTCTTCGGGTCCGACTGGCCGATGATCGCACCCGAGAAGTGGCTCGACGCCTTCGACAAGGCCGAGTTCCGCGACGAGGTGCGGCCGCTCATCCTCAAGGACAACGCGATGCGCCTCTTGGGCATCGAGAGCTGACCGGAGGCGCCGCGCGATGATCCCCTTTCAGGCCCCGCTCGACGACATCTTCCACAGCCTCCGGACCTTTGCCGGCGAGGTGCCCGGATGGGACCCCGAGCTCTCGCAGGAGGTGGCGGGCCATTTCGCCGCCTTCGCCGAGGGCGTGCTGGCGCCGCTCAACGGGCCCGGCGACCGCGAGGGCTGCCGGCTCGAAAACGGGCGGGTTCGGATGCCCGAGGGCTTCGGTGCCGCCTATACCGAACTGGCCGAGAGCGGCTGGCAGGGGCTCACGGCGCCCGAGGCTTTCGGCGGGCAGGAGCTCGACCACCTGACCGCGGCGGCGGTGTCCGAGATCTTCTCGGGCGCCAACCATTCGCTGCAGATGGTGACCAACCTCGTGCCGGGCGCGGTCTCGACGCTGCTGGTGCACGGCACCCCGGCGCAGCAGGAGACCTACATCCCGAAGCTCGCCTCGGGGGCGTGGCTTTCCACCATGTGCCTGACCGAGGCGGGGGCGGGCTCGGACCTGTCGCGGATCCGCTGCCGGGCGGTGCGCGACGGCGAGAGCTGGCGCATCGAGGGGCAGAAGATCTTCATCTCGGGCGGTGACCAGGACCTGTCCGAGGGCATCCTGCATCTGGTGCTGGCGCGCACCGGGGCGCCCGAGGACGGGGTGAAGGGGCTGTCGCTGTTCCTCTGCCCCTCGGAGCGCGACGGGCTGCGCAACGCCGTCACCGTCACCCGGATCGAGGAGAAGCTCGGCCTGCACGCCTCGCCCACCTGCCAGATGGAGTTCGACGGTGCAAGCGCCGAGCTGGTGGGCGCCGAGGGGCGTGGGCTTGCGGCGATGTTCACCATGATGAACCACGCGCGGCTCGACGTATCGCTGCAGGGCGTGGCCCACGCGGCGCGGGCCCATGCCATCGCCGCGGCCTATGCCGCCGAGCGCCGCCAGGGGCGCCAGCCCGACGGGTCCGACGCGATGCTCGCCGATCACCCGGACGTGCAGCGGATGCTGGCCGAGCAGCAGGACGCCGCCCGGGTGGCGCGCGCCATGTGCCACATCGCGCTGGGCGAGCTCGAGCGCGGCGACGCCCCGGCGCTGGTCGAGTTCCTGACGCCGCTGTGCAAGATCTGGTGCACCGAGGCGGGGCTGCGGGCGGCGGATCTGGGGATCCAGATCCTTGGCGGCTACGGCTATCTCGAGGAATACGGCGTGGCACAGATCTGGCGGGATGCGCGGATCACCACGATCTACGAGGGCGCCAACGGCATCCATTGCCAGACCATGGCCTCGCGCGGGGTGCGCTTTGGCGAGGGAGCGGTGATCGAGGCCTTCGCGGCGCTGATCGCCCGGCTGGCACCGGAGGACATGGCCCTGGCCGAGCGCAGCGCGGCGTGGCAGGCGCGGGCGCGCGAACTGGCGGGCCTCGCGGACGTGCGGGTGCTGGCGCATGACTTCGCGGTCGCGACCGGCGCGCTGCTGGCCGATGCGATCCGGGTGAGGCTGGCGCGGGGCTGAGCCCCGCCGTCAGGGCCTCAGAGGTCGAGCAGCGAGGCCGCCGCATAGGCCGGCGCCAGCATGGCGCGGCGGTGGCGGCCCAGCGGGAAGCGCCGGGGCGGCGTGCTCATCGCCTCGGGCAGAAGCGCGCGCGGCGCCCGGTCCCGCACGAGGTCGGCAAGCAGCATGCCGGTGTGGCTTGCCATGGCGACGCCGTTGCCGTGGTAGCCCATCCCCGCGAACAGCCCCGGCTGGTCGGGTACTGGCCCGGCAAAGGGCGTGAGGCTTGCCATGATACAGACCAGCCCCGCCCATTCGTGGCTCAGCCGGACATCGCGCCAGCCCGGAAACATCTCGGCGAAATCGCCTCGGATCTTGCGCGAGATCGAGGCCTGCGCCCGCGGCGTTGCGGTCAGCCCGCCGCGCATCCCGAACAGGAAGCGGTTGTCGGGCATCAGGCGGAAGTAGTGCAGCAGGACGCGGGTGTCGTAGGCCATCTGATACGATGTCCAGCCCTGCGCCGCCCGCTGCGCCTCGGTGAGCGGCTCGGTGACGATCACGCTCGACTGCACCGGCAGGTAGCGGGCGCGCAGCCAGTCGGGCACATCCTCGGAGGAATAGCCGTTGGTGGCAAGGATCACCCGGTCGGCGGTGAGCGTGCCGTGCGGCGTCGAGAGCATCCACTTGCCGTCGCGCCTCAGCGCCGTGACCGGGCTGTGGCCGTGCAGGGTGGCCCCGGCGGCGCGGGCCGCGCGGGCGAGCCCGGCGTGGTACTTGCGCGGGTTCAGGGCAAAGCCCACGGGAATGGTGACGGCGCCGAAGAACGGCCCGCCGAGCCCCGCGGCTGCCATCTCCTCCATCTCGAGCAGGCGCGGGGTCACGCCATATTCGGATTCAATCTCGTCGAGCCCAGCCTTCAGCTTGCCGAAGGCGCGCGCGCTGTGGGCGATCAGCGTCTCGCCCTCGGAATGGGTGTCGGCCTCGATCCCGTGATCGGCGATAAGTCCGGCCACGGTCTCGATGGCCGCCTTCTCGGTGGCGCGCCACGCCATCAGCCCGTCCGGGCCATACTGGCGTCGGAGCTGGCCGCTGGTCGCCTTGGACCCGCCGAGACAGCAGAACCCGCCGTTGCGGCCCGAGGCGCCGTAACCTGCGTGCTCGGCCTCGAGCACGGTGACGCCCGTGCCCTCCTGCGCGAGGTGCAGCGCGGCCGAGAGGCCGGTGTAGCCGCCGCCGATGACGGCGACCTCGGTGCTGCGGTCTCCGGGCAGGGCCGGCCAGTCGTCGGGCGGCACCGTATTGGCCCACCAGCAGGCGCCCTGCGGCCCGTAGGCCGGCGCTTCGTAGATGCGTTTCATTCGGTTCGGGCAGCCGCCTGTTCGTCGCGGGCCTGCGCCACTGCCGCGCGCTTGGTGATGACCGAGGCGGTGATGACGCCAACGGTGACGATGCCGATGAGGATCGTCGACAGCGCGTTGATCTGCGGGCTCACCCCGAGCCGCACCGCTGAGAATATCTTGATCGGCAGAGTAGTGGCCGAGGGGCCGGTGGTGAAGCTGGCGATCACGAGGTCGTCGAGCGACAGGGTGAAGGCAAGCAGCCAGCCCGAGATCACCGCCGGTGCGATGATCGGCAGGGTGACCAGCCGGAACGCCTCGAAGGGCGAGCAGCCGAGGTCGAGCGCGGCCTCCTCCAGCGAGCGGTCGAAGCTGGTGAGCCGCGACGACACCACCACCGAGACGTAGCACATCGAGAAGGTGGTGTGGGCGAGCACGATGGTGAACACGCCCCGGTCAAGCCCGATGCCGATGAAGAGCAGCAGCAGCGACAGGCCGGTGATGACCTCTGGCATGACCAGCGGCGCGTAGATCATCCCCGAGAACAGGGTGCGGCCGTGAAACCGGCCCGCGCGCACCAGCACGTACGCCGCCATGGTGCCGAGCAGCGTTGCGAGGGTCGACGAGAAGACGCCCACCTTGAGCGTGACCCATGCGGCGTCGAGGAAGGCCTCGTCGCGCAGGAGTTCGCCGTACCACTTGGTCGAGAAGCCCGCCCAGACGGTGACCAGACGGCTTTCGTTGAAGCTGTAGATCACCAGCAGGACCATGGGCAGGTAGAGGAAGGCGAAGCCGATGGTCAGCGAGGTGGCGTTGAACCAGGAGAAGCGTCTCATCGGCGTGCTCCCGTTCCGGTGGCGGCGCGGGCGAGGGCATTGGGAAGGGGGAAGCTGCGCATGGTCATTGGCCCTCGGCCTCCCGGGCCTTCTGTTCGTTGCGCTGGAAGAGCACGATCGGGATGATCAGGATCAGCAGCAGGATCACCGCCACCGCCGAGGCCACCGGCCAATCGCGGTTGTTGAAGAACTCTTCCCAGAGCACCTTGCCGATCATCAGCGTCTCGGACCCGCCGAGCAGCGAGGGGATGACGAACTCGCCCAGTGCCGGGATGAAGACGAGGAAGCAGCCGGCAATGATGCCGTTCTTCGACAGCGGCCAGGTCACCAGCCAGAAGGCGGCGAGTTTCGAGCAGCCGAGGTCCTCTGCCGCCTCGATCAGGCTCTCGTCCATCTTCTCGAGCGCCGAGTAGATCGGCAGCACCATGAAGGGCAGGTACGTGTAGACGATGCCGACATAGACCGCCCTGGGGGTATTCATGATCATCAGCGGCTCGTCGATGATCCCGGTCCAGAGCAGGAAACTGTTGAGCACGCCCTCGGTCGAGAGGATGCCCATCCACGAGTAGACGCGGATCAGGAACGAGGTCCAGAACGGCAGGATGACCAGCATCAGCAGCGTCGGGCGCCACTCGTCGGGCGCGCGGGCCATGCCGTAGGCCAGCGGGTAGCCGACGCAGAGGGTGATGAGCGTCGACAGTCCCGCGATCTTCACCGAGCTGAGGTAGGACTTCCAGTAGAGGCTGTCGGTGGTCAGGAAGACGAAGTTCTCGAAGTCGAGCTCCGAGAAGAAGGCCTTGATCCCGTCCCAGCCGGTCGAGAGGTCGAGCTGCGGCATGTAGGGCGGGCGCGCCAGTGCCACGTCCGACAGCGAGATCTTGAGCACGATCAGGAACGGGACGAGGAAGAGGAGCAGCAGCCAGATGTAGGGAACGGCGATGAGGAACGCGCGACGCATCGGGCTACTCCTCGAGCACGACGCCGGCGGTTTCCGTGAAACCGATCCAGACCTCGTCCTCCCAGGTGATGTGCCGGTTCGAAAGCCGGCGGGCGTTGACCATCTGCGCCTTGATCATCAGCCCGCTGCGCAGCTCGACGTGGTAGGTCGAGATGTTGCCGAGATAGGCGATGTCGATGACCTTGCCCGGCAGCACGTTGGGGCGCTGGGGCTTGTCGAGGTCGATGGTGACCTTCTCGGGTCGGATCGACAGCGTGACCGGCTTGCCGTCGGTGGCCGGATCGCCGTTGGCGGCGATGATCGGCGGCTGGCCCTCGGCCCAGTCGATGAAGATGCCGCCGGGCTTGATGGCGGGTTCCGCCGGCGCGACCGGGGCAGGGGGCGGAGGCGGTGGCGGCGCCTTGTGCGCGGCGGCGAGCTCTTCGGGGCTCGGCGGCGGCAGCTGGCGCGGCGCGCTCTCGCGGTGGCCGAGGAGGCGGGCGAAGACCTTCTGGTAGAGCCATTCGCCGCGGGCGTTGGGGGCGGGCAGGCGGGCGTCGGTCACCACCGGCGTCGCGGGCTCGGCCGGCTGCGGCGCGGGCGCCGGGGTCTCGGCGACGGCGGGGGCCTCGGGCGCCGGGGCGGGTGCGGGCTCGTCCGGGCGCACGCGGGCCTTGCCCTCGATCAGGTTCACGTCGCCAATGAAATCCGCCACGTAGACCGAGTTCGGCGCCTCGTAGATCACGTCGGGGGTGTCGACCTGCACGAGGCGGCCCTCGTCCATCACCGCGATGCGGGAGGCGACGGTCATCGCCTCTTCCTGGTCGTGGGTCACGATCACGAAGGTGGTGCCGGTCTTTTCCTGGATGTCCATGAGCTCGAAAGGCGTATCCTCGCGGAGCTTGCGGTCGAGCGCGCCGAGCGGCTCGTCGAGC
>NZ_JAATOS010000132.1:0-9711 GCF_011806505.1 Salipiger sp. HF18
GGTCCTTGACCAGCGCCAGCCGTTCACCGTCGGAATTGTGCACCGCGTAGAGCGTCTCGAGCCCGCCGAGCTGGCTCTGCATCTCTTCTGGGAGATCCTGGGCAGCCACGGGGCGCACGTAGACGATGCGGTCTTCACCCGGAAGTCTGAAGTCGAACCTGGTATTCATGGCTTACCCCTTCTTGATCTGGATTGTCTGAACGACCGTCTCGGGACGGGAGAGCGTGAGGTCCACGTGCAGCAGACCGTTCTCCATCACAGCCTCACCCACCTCGACACCATCGGCCAAGACGAAACTGCGCTGGAATTGCCGTGCGGCAATGCCCCGATGCAAAAAGATGCGCTGGGCCCCATCTTCGCGCTGCCGGCCACGGATGACGAGCTGACGGTCCTCGACGGTGATCGCGAGGTCCTCTTCCGAGAATCCGGCCACGGCAAGCGTGATGCGATAGGAAAAATCGGAGGTCTGCTCGATATTGAACGGCGGGTAGCCTTCGCTCGACTTGGCGGTTCGCTCGAGCAGCCGCTCGAGTTGCTCAAAGCCGAGCATGTGGGGATACGATCCCAGGGTCAGTTTACTCATCGACACGTCCTTTGCAGAAAGCGACCGTCCGCCGGGTCCCGCGCTTCGGCAACCCTTGCCAAATGAATATGGGAACGCGCCGGATTGTGCGCAAGGGCTTTGCCAAGGGGGAGAAGGTTGCTATTCTAAACCCCTGCACCGCAAGGAGTTTGCCAGCATGGACGCACCGCAAGACATCTCGATGAAAACCGAGGACGTGTTGCGTGTGGAGCTGGAGGTCTTCAAGCGCGAACACCGCGATCTCGATGAAGCGATCCGGGCCCTTCACGAGCGCGGCGTGGCCGATCAGCTGACGCTGCAACGTCTCAAGAAGAAAAAGCTTTTCCTCAAGGACAAGATCGCGCTGATCGAGGATCGTCTGACCCCCGACATCATCGCCTGAGTCTGAGCGGCCCGCGTTCGCGTGTCAGCGGCGCCTGTCCGGCGCGCCTCAGACAAGCTGCGACGTGGTCTCCTTGAGCAGCTCCGCCGAGCGTTTCAGGGCGGCGGCCTCGTCCGCCGCGAGCTCGGGCATCAGCGTGGCCACCACGCCATCCCGGCCCACCACGCGCGGCAGGCTCAGCGCCACGTCTGAGACGCCTTCGACCCCGGGCGTGACGATGGACACCGACAGCACCGCGCGCTGGTCATCGCGCACCGCCTGCACGATCCGCGCGAGCCCGGCGCCGATGCCGTACCACGTGGCTCCCTTGCCCTCGATGATGCGGTAGGCGGCGCGGCGCACGCCCTCGTCGATGCGGGCCCGAACCTCGTCGGTCAGGGCCGCGCCCACCTGCGCGGCGAAGCGCGCGACGGGCTCCGATCCGGCGCGGGCCGAGGCCCACGCCAGCACCTCGGAATCGCCGTGTTCACCCAGCACGTAGGCGTGGACCGACTGCGGAGCGATGCCGAGATGGCCGGCGATCAGGCTGCGGAACCGGATGGTGCCCGAGCCGATCACCCGCGCGGCGGGCAACCCCGAAGCGCGGAGCGCGATCTCGGTCATCACGTCCACCGGGTTCGAGGCGACCAGCAGCATTGCATCCGGCGCGGCCTTCTGCACGCCTTCGATCACCTGCGCAAAGACCTCGGCATTGCGCGACAGAAGGCTCAGGCGGCTTTCGCCCGGCTTTTGCGCGACCCCCGCGGCGAGGATGACCAGGCCCGCGCCCTCGAGCGCGGCGTAGTCTCCCGCCTCGACCCGGCAGGGGTGGGCGAAGGGCACCGCGTGGGCGATGTCCTCGGCCTGCGCTGCGGCCAGTGCCGCGCTGCGATCGACCAGCACCACGTGGCTGGCGCCGCCACGAAGCGCCAGTGCGTAGCCCGCGGCCGAGCCCACCATGCCCGCTCCGACGATTCCGACCTTCATGAGCTGTCCTCCTGTGCCGCCTGCGCATTTCGGGAGGACCCGAAATGCCCTCTCGGGCCGAGACTTGCACGGCAGGGCGCGGGGAAACAGGAAAGAATGGCTCAACCCGCGGCAGAGACCACGGGATGCCCGTTCGGCGACCGGAACCGGGGCTGGGGGTCAGACGTGCAGCTTGGCCGAGAGCGTGCGCAGCGCCAGACGATCGGCCTCGTTCAGGCGCGGGACCCGGCTGCGGAACAGCGTGGCCTGGCTGCGCAGCACCGGCTCTTCCTCAAGCACCTTGAGGTGGTTCGCGCGCAGCGTCTCGCCGGTCGAGGTGATGTCGGCGACAGCCTCGGCCGTGAGGTTCTTCACCGTGCCCTCGGTCGCGCCCTGGCTGTCGACGAGTTGGTAATCGGCCACCCCGCCGCGCCGCAGGTACTCGCGGATCAGCCGGTGGTACTTGGTGGCGATGCGCATGCGGAAGCCGTGACGTTCGCGGAAGGCGGCGGCGGCGGCGTCGAGGTCGTCGAGTGTGTTCACGTCGGTCCAGCAGGCCGGCACCGCGACGATCAGGTCCGCCTGGCCGAAACCGAGTTCGGCCAGCGGCTCGACCTTCTGGTCCCACTGCACCAGCTTCTCGCGGATCAGGTCGGTGCCGGTCACGCCAAGGTGGATGCGGCCTGCAGCCAGCTCGCGCGGGATCTCACCCGCCGAGAGCAGTACAAGGTCGACACCCTCGACGCCGTCCACCGCGCCGGAATACTCGCGCTCGGACCCGGTACGGGTCAGCCGCACGCCGCGGGCACCGAACCAGTCGAAGGTCTTCTCCATCAGCCGCCCCTTGGACGGCACGCCCAGCTTGATGCTCATGCCCGGCTCCCGAGTTGCAGCAGAAGTCCGGGCCGGATCACCCCGCCCACGGCGGGGGCGGCGCGGCCCTGGCCCGGACGCGCGGCCAGCGCGTCATAGCGCCCGCCGGTGGCGACCGGCGGCAGGTCGGGCCGCTGCGCCGGCAGGAAGCCGAACACGAACCCGTCGTAATACTCCATCGAGGTCCGGCCGTAGCTTGCCTCGAACTCCAGCGCCGCGACGTCGACGCCGCGCGCGGCCAGCGCCTCGCAGCGGCGTTCGAAAAGCTCGACCGCGGGCAGCATGCCGGGCAGGTCGACGGCGATGTCATGCAGCTGCTCGAGCGCGAAGCTGCAGGTCTCGCGCACGGCGAGCAGCGAGTCGATGAGCTGGACCTGGCTGCGGCAGAGCGGGCCCTCGGCGGCATCCTCGCGCAGCGCGGCGATGCGGGCGGCGATCTCTTCCTCGGAGCGCAGGCCGATCATCGGCCCGGCCGAGGCCATGGGATCGGCGGCTTCGAGCAGCGCCTTGCGCGAGGGCGGCACCGGGCTGCGACCGGAGTAGCGGTCGAGCAGCGCCCGGAACCTGCGCGGGCGCCAGATGTGGCGCATCAGCGCGGCGCGGCGGCGTTCGGAGATCTGCAGCGCCTGAACCGCCGAGGCGAGGATGCCGATGTCGCCGGTCACCGCCCGCAGCCCGTGCGGCGCGAGGGTCTCGGCGAAGAGCGCGAAGACCTCGGCATCGGCGCGGGCGGGATCGTCGTCTGCGAAGAGCTCGTAGCCCACCTGGAAATACTCGGAGGCGCGCTCGGGGTGTTCTTCCTGCCGCCGGAAGACCTCGCCGCAATAGGTGTAGCGCGAGGGCGCGGCGCCGCTTTCCATGTGCATCTGCACGACGGGGATGGTGAAGTCCGGGCGCAGCATGACCTCGCCCCGCGACGGGTCGTGGGTCACGTAGGCGCGGGCGCGGATGTCCTCGCCGTAGAGGTCGAGCAAGGTCTCGGCGGGCTGGAGGATGGCGCAGTCGACGTTCTGCGCCCCGGCCTCCAGGAAGCGCGCGCGCAGCCGGACGGCCTCGGCGCGCTGCTCTGCGATGGTCACGCCCATTGCTCGAGGATCTCTCTGACCTTGGCCACCATCTCGGCGCGCGGCACCTCGTATTGCGAGGGCCGTTCCTTCCATTCCTCGAGGCTGGCGCTCTGGGCGAGCCTGGCGCCGAGCACCAGGTCCTTGATCTGCAGTACCCCGCGCGCCTTCTCGTCGCCGCCCTCGATGACGGCCACGGGCGAGTTGCGCTTGTCCGCGTACTTGAGCTGGTTGCCGAAGTTCTTGGGGTTGCCGAGGTAGACCTCGGCCCGGATGCCTGCATTGCGCAGCTCGGCGACCATGGCCTGGTAATCGGCCATGCGCTCGCGGTCCATGACGGTGACCACAACGGGGCCCTGCGCGGTCGAGCCGATGCGGCTCTTCTCGCGCAGCGCGGCCAGCAGCCGGTCGACGCCGATGGAGACGCCGGTGGCGGGCACCGACTGGCCGGTGAAGCGCTTGACGAGGTCGTCGTAGCGTCCGCCGCCCGAGACCGAGCCGAACTGGCGCTTGCGGCCCTTCTCGTCGAGGATCTCGAAGGTGAGCTCGGCCTCGAAGACCGGGCCGGTGTAATATCCGAGGCCGCGTACCACCGAGGGGTCGATCTCGATGCGGTCCGAGCCGTAGCCCTGCGCGGCGAGCAGCGCGCCGATTTCCTCGAGCTCGTCCACGCCCTCGGCGCCGATCTGGCTGCTGCCGATCGCCGCGCGCAGGTTCGCCACGGTGGCGCCGGCGTCGGCGCCCTTGGAGGTCAGGAAGGCCAGCACCGGATCCGCCTGCGCGTCCGACAGGCCGACCCCGTCGATATAGGCGCCCGAGGCGTCGAGCCGGCCCTTGCCGAGCAGCTCGCGCACGCCGGACTCGCCGACCTTGTCGAACTTGTCGATTGTGCGCAGCACCGCGTCGCGCTGCGCGTCGTCGTCGAGACCCATGGCCTCGAGCACGCCGTTCAGGACCTTGCGGTTGTTGACCCGCACCAGGTAGTCGCCGCGCGGGATGCCGACCACTTCCAGCGTGTCCGACAGCATGGCGCAGATCTCGGCATCCGCCGCGACGCTGGCCGCGCCAACGGTATCCGCATCGCACTGGTAGAACTGGCGGAAGCGGCCGGGGCCGGGCTTCTCGTTGCGCCAGACGGGCCCCATGGCGTAGCGCCGGTAGGGCAGGGGAAGATCGTTGCGGTGCTGGGCGTAGACCCGCGCCAGCGGCGCGGTCAGGTCGTAGCGCAGCGCCATCCACGACTCGTCCTCGTCCTGCCAGGCGAAGACGCCCTCGTTCGGGCGGTCGACGTCGGGAAGGAACTTGCCGAGCGCCTCGACGGTCTCGACCGCGCTCGATTCCAGCGCCTCGAAGCCGTAGCGATGATACACCCCGGCGATGGCGTGCAGCATCTCGGCACGCTCGGTCACTTCGGAACCGAAGTAGTCGCGGAATCCCTTCGGCGTCTGCGCCTTGGGACGGGGGGCTTTCTTCTCTTTGGCCATGCCGGGCTCCGGGCTCGTGCAGATTGCGCGCCTCCCTTAGCCGCTTGCGCGTGCGGGGGCAAGCGACGGGCGCCGCGTGCAACGGCCATATGCCGCGGCGAAGGCTTGTGCCGGATGCCTCCGGCGGGGATATTTGGGGCCAGAGGAAGACAGGGGGAGCGCCACCGCCGGCCCGGGTTTCCTGTGGCGAGCGTCGCGGGGGAGGCCGTCAGGCCTCGGTCCGCTGACCCCGGCGGCCTTTCCATCCCGCGCGGCGGCGCCTATCACGCGGCCAAAAGGAGCCCGAGACCATGCCCAGCGAGACCGCCCCCTTCGAAGAACGCATCGCCCATCTCGAACGGACGCTTGACGACCTTTCGGACACCGTCGCCCGGCAGGACCGCGAGATCGCGCTGCTGACCCGGCGGGTCGAGATGCTGCTGCTCCGCGAGGCCGAGCGCCAGAGCGAGGGCACCGGCGGTGTCGTCATGGGCGACGAGCGCCCGCCGCATTACTGAGGCAGGGGTTCGGGCCGGGGCGCGGGCGGAGGGTCAGAAGTCCTCGACCGCCAGCACCCCGTCGAGGGATTTCACCGCGCCCTTGATCTCGGGCGTCACCGGGAATTCCTGCCGCAGGTCCATCTCGACCTCGCCCGGCAGACCCGCCGCCGACAGGCACAGCCGCACCGGGCCGCGCCCGGCCTTGGGCATCTGCTCGGCGGCGCGGCTCAGCACCGAGGCGACCTGCGCCACCGTGCCCGGGTCCTCGATGAAGATCCGGAGCCCCGAGGCGCCGGCATCTGCCACCACGGTCTCGACCGGGCCGAAGCTGCGCGCGAGCAGCTTGAGCTGGTCGGATTCCATCGTCGCCTCGACCGTCACGACGACCTTCGAACCGGTCTCGAGCAGGTCGCGCGATTTCTCCAGCGTGTCCGAGAAGATCGTCACCTCGTAGGCGCCCGACGGATCCGAGAGCTGGGCAAAGGCGAAGCGGTTGCCCTTGGCCGACTTGCGCTCCTGCCGGCCGGCGACCACGCCCGCGAGCTTCACGAGGCAGGTGCCGCCGCGCGCCTTGTTCTCGGCATCGTCCAGCAGCATCACGTCGCGCCGTTTCAGCGCGGGCATGTAGTCGTCGAGCGGGTGGCCGGAGAGGTAGAAGCCGATGGCCTTGAACTCTTCCGAAAGGCGCTCGGCGGGCAGCCAGTCCGGAACCGGCGAGAGCCGCGGCTCGGGCAGATCGTCGCCGGCCTCGCCGAAGAGCGACACCTGTGCCGAGTGCTTCTGCTCGTGCACCGCGGCCGAGTAGGCGACCAGCGCGTCGAGCGATTCGAAGATCCGGCGGCGGTTGCGGTCGAGCTGGTCGAAGCATCCGGCGCGGGCCAGCATCTCGAGCGGCCGCTTGCCGACGCGCTTGAGGTCCACCCGGCGGGCGAAGTCGAAGACGTTGACGAAGGGCTTGTCGGGGCTCTTCGGATCCTCGGGCACCGAGCGCCGCCCCTCGACCACCAGCCGCATCGCGTCAAGGCCGACATTCTTGAGCGCGCCGAGCGCGTAGACCAGCTTGCCCTTGTCCACGTCGAAGGTGGCCTGGCTGCGGTTCACGCAGGGCGGGACGTAATCGAGCTTCAGCCCCTTCTTGGCCTCGTAGAAATAGGTGGCGAGCTTGTCGGTCAGGTGGATATCGCAGTTCATGACGCCTGCCATGAACTCCACCGGGTGGTTCGCCTTGAGCCAGGCGGTCTGGTAGCTCACCACCGCGTAGGCGGCGGCGTGGGACTTGTTGAAGCCGTAGTTGGCGAATTTCTCGAGAAGGTCGAAGACCTCGGTGGCCTTCTTCTTGTCGACGCCGTTCTCGGCGGCGCCCTTCTCGAACTTGGGACGCTCGGCGTCCATCGCCTCCTTGATCTTCTTGCCCATGGCGCGGCGCAGCAGGTCGGCGCCGCCGAGCGAGTAGCCCGCCATGACCTGCGCGATCTGCATCACCTGTTCCTGGTAGACGATGATGCCCTGCGTCTCGGCAAGGATGTGGTCGATGGAGGGGTGCACCGAGGTGATCTCGCGCAGGCCGTTCTTGACCTCGCAATAGACCGGGATGTTCTCCATCGGGCCGGGGCGGTAGAGCGCCACGAGCGCGACGATGTCCTCGATGCAGGTGGGCTTCATGCGCTTGAGCGCATCCATCATGCCCGAGCTTTCCACCTGGAACACCGCGACCGTCTTGGCGTCGGCGTAGAGCCTGTAGGTCCGTTCGTCATCCAGCGGGATGAGGTTCATCTGGTTCTCGCCACCCTCGGCCGGCTCGTAGAGCTGGGTGCCGTCGGCGGCGACGTGGATCGGGCGCCCGCCCTTGAGGATCAGGTTCACCGCGTTCTGGATCACGGTCAGCGTCTTCAGGCCGAGGAAGTCGAACTTCACGAGGCCGGCCTGTTCCACCCATTTCATGTTGAACTGGGTCGCCGGCATCTCGGAGCGCGGATCCTGGTAGAGCGGCACCAGCTCGTCGGTGGGGCGGTCGGCGATCACCACGCCGGCGGCGTGGGTGCCGGCCGAGCGCAGCAGCCCCTCGATCTGCTGGCCGTAGGTGAGCAGGCGGTCGACGACCTCCTCGTTCCGGGCTTCCTCGCGCAGGCGCGGTTCGTCCTGCAGCGCCTTCTCGATCGAGACCGGCTTCACGCCCTCGACCGGGATCATCTTGGACAGGCGGTCGACCTGGCCGTAGGGCATCTGCAGCACCCGGCCGACGTCGCGCACCGCCATCTTCGACAGCAGCGCGCCGAAGGTGATGATCTGCGCCACCTTGTCGTGGCCGTATTTCTCCTGAACGTAGCGGATCACCTCTTCGCGGCGGTCCATGCAGAAGTCGATGTCGAAGTCGGGCATTGAGACCCGTTCGGGGTTCAGGAAGCGTTCGAACAGCAGCGAATAGCGCAGCGGGTCGAGGTCGGTGATGGTCAGCGCGTAGGCCACCAGCGAGCCTGCACCCGAGCCCCGGCCCGGGCCGACGGGGATGTCGTGGTCCTTGGCCCACTGGATGAAGTCGGCCACGATCAGGAAGTAGCCGGGGAAGCCCATGCCCTCGATGATGCCGAGCTCGAAGTCGAGCCGTTCCTGGTATTGCTCGACGGTCACCGCGTGCGGGATCACCGCGAGCCGGCGTTGCAGGCCCTCGTTCGCCATGCGGCGCAGTTCGGCGACCTCGTCATCGGCGAATTTCGGCAGGATCGGGTCGCGGCGATAGGCCATGAAGGCGCAGCGGCGGGCGATCTCGACGGTGTTCTCGATGGCCTCGGGAAGGTCGGCAAAGAGCGTGACCATCTCCTGCGGCGTCTTCAGGTAATGCTGCGGGGTCAGCCGGCGGCGCGGCTGCTGCTGGTCGACATAGGCGCCCTCGGCGATGCAGATCATCGCGTCATGGGCCTCGTACATCGCGGGCTTGGGGAAGTAGACGTCGTTGGTGGCGACCAGCGGCAGGCCCATCTCGTAGGCCATCTCCACGTGGCCGCGCTCCGACAGCCGCTCGGCCTCGGGCAGGCCGTCCTCGCCGGGGTGGCGCTGCAGCTCGACGTAGAGCCTGTCGCCGAAGATCTGGTGCAGCCGCGTCAGCAGGACCTGCGCGGCGGCACGGTGGTTCTCGCGCAGGAGCCGGCCCACCGGCCCGTCGGGGCCGCCGGAGAGGCAGATCAGCCCGTCGGACAGGGTTTCGAGCTCGTCCAGCAGCACATGCGGGAACTCGCCGTCATGGCGCATGTAGAGCCGCGAGTTGAGCTTCATCAGGTTCTCGTACCCGCGCTCGTTCTGCGCCAGAAGCACCACCGGTGCGGGCGGTTTCGGGCGCTCGCCCGGGGCGGGGTTGAGATAGCGCAGGTCGACCTGGCAGCCGATGATGGGCTGCACGCCGGCACCGCTCGCGGTCACGGAAAATTCCAGCGCCGAGAACAGGTTGTTGGTGTCCGTCACGGCGACGGCTGGCATCTCCATGGCCTCGCAGAGGCCGGGCAGCTTCTTCAGCCGGACGGCGCCTTCGAGCAGGGAGTATTCGGTGTGAACGCGGAGATGGATGAATCGGGGATCGGCCATGCGGCCCACATTAGGCGCCGCCCGGTCCGGGCGGAAGCCCCGATCCGGGGCGGCGGTGCGGGTCGGTCGCGCCTTGGTTGAGACATGCTGGCGGGCGGTAACAGGGGTATTTCAATTGCCGACCGATCCTGCCCTAATTTTGCTCTGGTTTGCGGAGCATAAGGACTGCCGAGCCCATGTGGTGCGAAGCCCGGCGCACCGAAAGAAAAACCTTCCGATCAACGCGCCGGGTCCGGCGTGGCAAAGGAGATTATGACCAAGCACATGAAAACGCCGGATCTCCAGCTCGCGCGCCTGGCGCTGGCGAAGGCGCGTGCCGGAACGG
>NZ_JAATOS010000133.1:0-9687 GCF_011806505.1 Salipiger sp. HF18
GCAGCACCAGCGCGTGGGCATGGCCGCCGCCGACCAGCACGAGATCGCGGGTGAGGGGCAGGGCGGGGGCTTTCATCGGCGCGGCACTCCTTGCGGGACGCATGACGCCTAGCACGGCGCGCACCGCTCTCCCATGCGCGATGTCGTCAGACTGGCGAAGGGGAGGGGCGCTGCCCCTCTTGCCCTGCGGGCAATTCACCCCGGGATATTTTCGGCCACTGGAAGGGCCGGGCGCATGCGGGGATCAGCGCAGCGCGAGGCCGCCGGCGTCGAAGAGGTGGGTCTGGTCCGGCTCGAAGGCGAGGCCGCAGGGCTGGCCCGGGCTCAGGCCGGTGTCGCCATGGGCGCGCACGGTGAGCTTGCCCGCCTCGCCGCAGTCGACGATCACGTAGGTGTCGGCGCCGAGGTATTCCATCACGTCGACGGTGCCGTCGATCTCGCCGCTGCCAGCGGCGCCGATGGCGATGTGCTCGGGGCGGATGCCGAAATGCTCGGCCTCGGCGGGCAGGGGCGCGGGCAGGCGCAGGCCGGGGGTGGCGGCGGGGAAGACGTTCATCTTGGGCGAGCCGATGAACTGTGCCACGAAGAGGTTGCCCGGCCGTTCGTAGAGTTCGCGCGGGGAGCCGACCTGGCTCACCCGGCCGGCTTCCAGGACCACGATGCGGTCGGCCAGCGTCATCGCCTCGACCTGGTCATGGGTGACGTAAATCATCGTCGATTTCAGCGCCTGGTGCAGCTTGGCGATCTCGTAGCGCATCTCGACCCGGAGCGCCGCGTCGAGGTTCGAGAGCGGCTCGTCGAAGAGGAAGGCGGTGGGGTCGCGCACGATGCTCCGTCCAATGGCGACGCGCTGGCGCTGGCCGCCGCTCAGGTCCTTGGGGCGCCGGTCGAGCAGCGCCTCGAGCTTGAGGACGCGGGCGGCCTCGTCGACCTTGGCGGCCATCTCCTCCTTCGGAACGCCCGCGGCCTTGAGCGAGAAGCCCATGTTCTCGCGCACCGACATGTGGGGGTAGAGAGCGTAGCTCTGGAACACCATGGCGAGGCCGCGGCGGGCGGGGGGCTCGGCGGTGGCGTCGAGTCCGCCGATGATGATCTGCCCGCGCGAGGTCTCTTCGAGCCCCGCGATCATCCTCAGCAGGGTGGACTTGCCGCAGCCCGAGGGGCCCACGAAGATGACGAACTCGCCCTCCTCGATGTCGAGGTCGACGCCCTTGATGACCTGGGCCTCGCCGTACCATTTCTCGACGGATTTCAGTTCGATGCTTGCCATGTCTTCCTCCGGCCGCAGGGCGGCGCCTTATCCTTTCACCGAGCCTGCGGTCAGGCCCTTGGTCATGAAGCGTTCGAGCCCGAGGAACAGCACCATGATCGGCACCGTCGCGATCACCGAGCCTGCCATCAGGTGCTGGCGCGGCACTTCGGACGAGTTGAGCGAGGCGATGCCCCGGGTCAGCGTGTATTTCGACGGATCGTCCAGCAGCATGAAGGCCAGCAGGAACTCGTTCCAGGCGATCATGAAGACGTAGAGCGAGACGCTGGCCAGCGCCGGCAGCGAGAGCGGCAGGGTGATCTTCCAGATCACCGCGAGCCGCGAAAGCCCGTCCATGAGGCCGGCTTCCTCGACCTCTGCGGGGAGGCCGCGGAAGTAGCCCTGCAGCATGTAGAGTGCCACCGGGATGGTGGTGACCGGGTAGATCAGCACGATGCCGAAGATGGTGTTGCGCAACCCGGTCATCGAGAAGGCGATGTAGATCGGCAGCGCGAGGACGATCATCGGCACCATGTAGATGAGCAGGATGGAGCGCGAGAACAGCGCCTGCCCGCGGAAACGCAGCCGCGCCACCGCGTAGGCGCCGGGGATGGCGAAGGCCAGCGTGATGAGCACGGTCAGCACCGAGACGTAGAAGCTGGTCCAGAGGTAGCTGCCGAAGCTGTAGTCGCGCATCAGCTCGACGTAGCTCGAGAACAGGCCCCAACCCTGAGACAGGTCGATACTGAAGTCGAGCGGGTTGGCCATCAGCGCCGCCTGGTTCTTCAGGCTGGTCATCACCATGACGTAGAAGGGGATGAGCACGATGGCGGTGAAGAAGATGTAGCCGAAGCCGGTGAGGAAGCGGATCACCGCCTCCTCGAACTCGTGGCGGGTGAGCGCGCCGGGGCGGATCTCTTCCAGGATCGTGCGGGCGCCGAGGGCGGTGAAGAGCGCCACCGCGCCGTGGCCCGCGACCAGCGCCACGAGGCCGGCGCCGTCGTCGGCGACCATGGGGCCGAAGCCCGCGAGCCCCAGGGCCGCCATCACCACGGCCGCGCCCCAGAGCGCCATCGCCCCGTGCAGGGCCGCGAGGCCGAGTCCCGCCCCAAGCAGCAGCGACAGCAGGATCGCCGGCCGGAACGCCGCGCCGGTGGCGAAGCTCATGGCGACGGCCACGGTCACCGCGATGACGAAGCACCAGAGTGCGCCGAGGACGGGCGCCGTCACGTAGCCGCGTCTCATCGCGCCGCTCCTTTCGTGGTTTTCGACTCCTGGCCGCCCACGTGGCGGCGCGCAGGCATGATGCGGAACACCCGGCTCACAGCCCTTCCTCCCGGCTCATGACGCGGAAGAAGAACACCGAGAACAGCAGCAGGCAGCAGAAGATCACCACCGCGACCGCCGCACCCGCGCCGATGTTCGAAAGCGCAAAGGCCTGCTCGTAGACGTTCACCGTCAGCACCCGTGTGCCCGCGTTGCCGCCGGTCAGCAGGAAGATGTCGTCGAACTTGTTGAAGGTCCAGATGAAGCGCAGCAGGAACAGCACCGACAGGATGCCGAGCAGCTGCGGCAGCGACAGGTAGCGGAACTTCTGGAAGGGCGAGGCCCCGTCCATGTCCGCCGCCTCGTACATGTCGGTGTCGATGGACTGCATCCGCGCGAGGATGAAGAGGAAGCTCAGCGGGAAGTACCGCCAGATCTCGAAGAGCGTGACCATGATCAGCGCCAGCGGGCGCTCGCCGAAGAAGTTGATCGCCTCCGAGCTCACGCCCATCCGGATCAGCAGCGCGTTGGCCGAGCCCGAGAACGGGTCGAAGAGCAGGATCCAGGCAAAGGCCACGGCGATGACGGGGGCAACGTAGGGGAAGAGGTAGAGCCCGCGCAACAGGCCCTGACCGCGGAAGGACTTGTTGAGCAGCAAGGCGGCGAAGAGCCCCATGATCAGGGCGCCCAGCGTGCCGAAGATGGTGTAGAAGAGCGTCACGCCCAGCACCGACCAGAACTCGGCCCCGTCGAAGACATGGGCAAAGTTCTCGAGCGTGAAGTCGAAATTGGTGAGCACGTTGCTGGCCTGGCCGGTGATCACCGGCGCGCTGTCGGTGGCGTCGGGGCCTTCGAAGTAGCTTGCGTCGGCGGTCACCGGGATCTGCAGAGTGATGCGCTGGCCGCCCTCCCAATCGCCGAAATCGCAGTCGAGCCGGCCGTCGGCGATGGCGCAGGCGGGGTCGAGCTCGCCCGCCGCGAGCCCCTCGGGCCACGTGTCGCTGAGGGTCACGCCGAGGATCGGCTGGTCCTGCGAGGAGTTGCGGAGCCGGTAGCGCAGCGTGGCCTCGTCGCCCGCCGCTTCGAGATCGCCGCGGATGTCCTCGCGCACGATCGGGGTGGGCGGGCGCAGGTCGGCGAGGCCCACGGGTTTGAAGCTGATCCAGAACACCGCGAGCAACGGCAGGATGACCACCAGCGACACCGCCGCCAGCGTCGGGAACAGCAGCCCCCAGGCCAGCCGTGCCTCGCGCCGCGCCAGCGGGCCGGTGCCGGTGGGAGGTGTGGTGTCGGTCATGGTCGTCTCCCGTCGCGGGGCGTCCCCGGAACCCTGTGACGGGGCCCCGGGGCGCATGGTGTCAGTTGATCGCGCCGAGCTCGCTGTTGAGCTTCTCGACGGCGGCGGCGGTGTCGATGCGGCCGTCGATGTATTCGCGCACGACCCGGTTCAGCGCCTGGCTGCCGATCATCTTTGAGGCAAGCGCCAGCTGGCCGTCCTTGACGCCCCAGCGCTGCGCCACGTCGAGCCCAGCGACGATCTCGTCGATCATCTCCTGCGGGTAGAGCTCGCCCAGCGGCGCCTTGCGGTCCACGCCCACCGGCAGGGCCGACCATTCGGTCACGAAGAGCTCGGGGGCGTCTGCGGTGCCGCGGCGGATCGGGAACTTGCCCTCGGGCGCGATGGCCAGCGTGTCCACGTAGCCCTTGTCCATCGAGTACTCGACGAACTCCATGGCGGCGTCGGTCGAGGCGTCGCCGGTGATGCCGAACATGTTGATCGAGGCCCAGGCCGCACCGTCAGGATTGGACGGCCCCGAGAAGTTGGTCACGATCCCGGTCTTCGAGGCCAGCTCGGGCGAGGTCGGGTCGTCGGTGATGGTGGGCGGCGCGCTGTCGCGCAGGCCGGCGAGTTCGTCGAGGATGAAGGGCGACCAGATCACCATCGCGGCGTTGCCCGAGAAGTAGAGCGTGCGCGACTGGTCCCAGTAGAGATCGCCCGGCGGCGAGGCCTCGGCCAGCGTCTTGTAGAACTCCAGCACCTCGGCGGTCTTAGCCTCGTCGAGCGGCGCAAAGCCGTCGGGGCCCACGGGCGACACGCCGTTGGCGAGGAACACCTGCTCGAGCACCTGGCTCATGAAGGACTCGTCCACCTTGGTGGCGGCGACGAAGCCATACATCTCGGGCGGGTTGTGCAGCGCCTCGATGGCGGCCTCGACATTGGCGTAGGAGGTCGGCGGCTCGAGGCCCGCTTCCTCGAAGAGGTCGGCGCGATAGAGGATCATCTGGGTCCAGCCGTCGGCGGGCACCGAGGCATAACCGCCGTCGAAGCTTGCCATGGCCAGCGCGCCGGGGGCGAAGGTGTCCTCTCCCAGCGCCTCGATCACGTCGGTGGCCGCGTCGGGGTCGAGGATCCCCGCTTCGGCCCAGGGCAGGGCCAGCGCCAGCGGGTGGTAGATCACGTCCGGCAGGTCGCCCGCGGCAAAGGCGGCGGTGGCGCGGGTGCCAAGCTCGGATTCCGTCACCGGGATCACCTCGACGGTGTGGCCGGATTCGGCGTTGAACGCATCCGCCATCTCCTGCTGGCGCGCCAGCCGCTCGGGCTGCTCCTCGATGGTCCAGAAGCGGATGGTCTCCGCGCCTGCGGTGCCCGCGCTCAGCGCCAGTGCCATGGCGGCGCTGCACAAGAGCGGCGTTCTGATGACTTTCATGGGATCCTCCTGTCGAATGTGTCGGTCAGGCTCCGTCCGCTGCCTGCGCCGGATGGCGCGGACCGGTCGGATCCTGTCGGAAATCGCTGCGGGAGCAATCTTGCGGCGGCATGTCTGCGGCCGGATCGGCCTGGGTGGCGGGCGGTTTCACCGAAGGCACCCGCACCGCGTGGCGCGGGCGCCGTGGCGCCTCTGCTTATTTCTGCCTGTGGCAGCATGCCTACAACTCTCCCGTGCGGGAGAATTGGCTCTCAAAGCGTTTTGGGCAAGTCAAAAATGCGCCGCAACGCAGCAAGTTAGCGAAAAAATCCTAGATCGAGACCTTGGCCAGCAGCGCCTCGCGGTCGATCTCGCCCGCCTTGCCCGAAAGCGCCACCTCGCCGCGGGTGACGGCGACGAAACTGTCGGCCAGCCCCCACATGAAATCGAAGTACTGTTCGACGAGGATGATCGCCATGTCGCCCTGCGACCGCAGCTGCGAGATCACCCGGCCGATCTGCTGGATGATGTTGGGCTGGATGCCCTCGGTGGGCTCGTCGAGGAGCAGCACCCGCGGCTTCATGATCAGCGCCCGCGCGATGGCGAGCTGCTGCTGCTGTCCGCCCGACAGGTCGCCGCCACGGCGCTGGAGGAAGTCCTTGAGGATCGGGAACAGCTCGAAGATGTGCTCGGGCACCTTGTGCTCGGATTTCGGCAGGCAGGCGAAGCCGGTCTCGAGGTTTTCCTGCACCGTCATCAGCGGGAAGACCTCGCGCCCCTGCGGGACGTAGGCGATGCCCGCGCGCCCGGCCTGGAAGGCGTTGAGGTGGTCGAGCGGCTTGCCGTCGAGCGTGATGCTGCCGCCCGAATAGGGGTGCCGCCCGGCGATGGCCTTGAGCAGCGAGGTCTTGCCGACGCCGTTGGTGCCGGTGACGGCGGTGACCTTGCCGGGCTCGGCGGTCAGCGAGATGCCGTGCAGGATCTGGCTCTGGCCGTAGTGGAGGGTGAGGTTCTCGACGCTCAGCATGTGGCTCTCCCGTCAGCGGCCCAGGTAGACTTCGATGACCTGCGGGTTCGAGGTCACATGATCGAGCGAACCCTCGGCCAGCACCGAGCCCTCGCAGAGCACCGTCACCTTGCAGTCGAGGCGGCGGATGAATTCCATGTCGTGCTCGACCACCACCACCGCGTGTTTCTCGGCGGCGCGCTTGAGAAGGTCGGTGGTGTGCTCGCGCTCGGCGGGGGTCATGCCGGCGGCGGGCTCGTCGACCAGCAGCAGGCGCGGGTCCTGCGCCAGCAGCATGCCGATCTCGAGCCACTGCTTCTGGCCGTGGCTGAGCTCGCCCGCGATGCGCGGCAGCTGGTCGCTGAGCCCGATGATGCCGGCGATCTCCTCGATGCGCTCGGCGCCGCGCCTGGTCTTGCGGTAGAGCAGCACGTCGACGGGGCCGCGCTTGTTCTTCAGCGCCATGGCGAGGTTCTCGCGCACGGTCTGGGCCTCGAAGACGGTGGGCTTCTGGAACTTGCGCCCGACGCCCGCCATGGCGATCTGGCTTTCGGACATCTTGAGCAGCGAGATGGATTTCTCGCCGTAGATCATCGTGCCCTCGTCGGGGCGGGTCTTGCCGGTGATGATGTCCATGAAGGTGGTCTTGCCGGCCCCGTTGGGGCCGATGATGGCGCGCAGCTCGGGTTAGACGAGGAGGAAGGAGAGGTTGTTGATTGCCTTGAACCCGTCGAAGCTGACGGAGACGCCGGACATCTCGAGAAGCGTCTTCATTTCTCTTCCTCCCCCTCGACGGTGCGGCGGGCGCCCTTGTCCGGGCCGAAGTCGGTGGTGGACACGGGCACAGGGTGGTGGCGGGTGACGAGGTCGAAGAGCCCGCCAATGCCCTTGGGTGCAAGCAGCGTGACCGCGACAAAGCTGACGCCCAACAGCACGAGCCACCAGTCGGTCCACTGGATGGTGTAGAAGCCGAGCGGGATGTTGGGCACGCCGCCACCGGTGAACCAGCTCGACAGCAGCGACACGAAGGCCGCGCCCAGTGCGGCGCCGTAGAGCCTCCCGCGGCCGCCGATGGCGACCCAGACCGCAAGGTAGATCGAGGCGATGGGCGCGACCTCGGCCGGGTTGATGATGCCCGCCTGCGGGTAGTAGAGCGCGCCGGCAAGGCCCGCCACCACGGCGGTGACGGTGAAGACGAAGAGCTTGTAGCTCTCCACGTGGTAGCCAAGGAAGCGTACCCGGCCCTCGTTGTCGCGGATGCCGCGGATCACCGAGCCCATCTTGCCCGAGACCACCCAGGCGAAGAGCACGTATCCCGCCGCCAGTGCCGCCGCCGAGGCCCAGAAGAAGGCGATGGAGACCATGCTTTGCGGCACGCTGTCGAGCCCGGGCAGGTTCTGCAGGCCGGACAGGCCGTTGTTGCCGCGCAGCCCGCTGTCGTTCTGGAAGAGGTAGAGCGACAGCGCCAGCGTCATGGCCTGGGTCAGGATCGACAGGTACACGCCGGTGACCCGGCTGCGGAAGGCGACGATGACCACGAGCGCGAGCTGGGCCCAGAAGCTCGAGGCGAAGGCCCAGATCAGCGGGAAGTCCGAGCTGCCGACCACGCCGAAGATCTGGGTGCCGACGGCGTCGTGGATCTCTTCCGGGGTGGGGGGGACGGCAGCGGCGCGCAGGGACTCAGAGACGATGATCTCGGTGCGGGCATACATCAGCCACATGCCGATCATGTAGCCGCCGAGCCCGAAGAAGGCCATGTGCCCGAGCGACAGGATCCCGGTGTACCCCCAGACCACGTCCATCGCGACCGCCACCAGCATCAGGCAGAGCGTGCGCCCGAGCGTCTTGACGAAGCTCGTGGAAATCATGCCGTTGCCGATACCGTCCGCGAGCACGGTCACGATCAGGGTGAAGACCGCGAGCGACAGCAGGAACCAGAAGATCGAGCGGTTCCGGGTGAGGAAGGTCTGGCGGCTCATGTGCGGGCTCCGTCAGAGGTGTTGCGCCGCGCCTGCGGCGCGCGCCTGGGGGGCAGGTGGGGGCCGGCGTGCCCGGAGTGGCAGGGGCTTGAGGGGATTGCGTCGCGGGCATGGGGCAGGCGGGCTTGGGGATGGCTCCGAAAACCATCGTCCGTGTGGGGATGGCGACCTTGCAGGGGGCGCTGCCCCCGTCCGCTGGCGCGGACTCCCCCGGAGTTTACTCGGCAAGATGAAGATGCGGAGCAGCGGCGCGGGAGGGCGAGGGAGACGGTCGCATGGGTCGCCAGCTTACCCTTTGGGGGCCGGGCGCGGCCCCTGTCTTCCAATGGCCGATAAATATCCCCGCCGGAGGCAGGTCGGAGATTGCGGCCGGGAAGGGCGGTCTGGAGGTGGCGTGCCATGATCAGTCTCCCGCCGCGCGGCCCTTGAGGGCGACGATGCCCTTGGGGCGGAACTGGATGAACAGGATGATGAAGAGGATCATGTAGGTCTGTGCTGCCAGCGTGTTGGACGGGTTCAGGAACTCGATGCCCTTCTGCAGGATGCCGATCAGTCCGGCGCCCGCCAGCGTGCCCCAGACGTTGCCGACGCCGCCCACGACGACGGTCATGAAGCTCTGGACGATGTAGTTGGCGCCCATCTCGGAGGTGACCTGCGCGTAGAGGCCGATGGCGATGCCGGCGATGCCCGCGATGCCGGAGCCGAGGCCGAAGGTCAGCATGTTGATCTTGTCGGGGTTGATGCCCATCGAGGCGGCCATGCCGGGGTTCTGGGTCACGGCGCGGACCTCGAGGCCGATGCGGGTCTTGTTCAGGATGAACAGGATCAGCCCGAGGAAAATCAGCGCCAGCACGAAGATGGCGATGCGGATGTTGGCGATGCCCACCACGTCGTTCAGCACCCAGGCGCCGTCGAGCCAGGATGGCGAGGTCAGCGGCCGGGCCTGTGTGCCGAAGATGTTCTTGGCAAGCTGCTGCAGCGCGATGGAGATGCCGAAGGTGGCGAGCAGGGTCTCGAGCGGGCGATGGTAGAGCCAGCGGATCACCAGCCGCTCCATCGCCACGCCCGCGGCGAAGGTCACCGCGAAGGCCAGCGGCAGCGCCACCACGAGCGACAGCGTGTAGTCGGGGATGATCTGCTGCAAGCGCCCATCATGATGAACTCGCCGTGGGCCATGTTGATCACCCCCATCACGCCGAAGGTGATGGCAAGGCCGATGGCGGCGAGGAAGTAGATCGACGCCAGCGACAGCGCGTCGAGCGCCAGGTCGAGCGCCTGGTGCACCGCGACGCGGGTGTTGACCTCGTCAAGCGCGGCGCGGGCGGCGTCGGTGATGGCCGGGTCGCTATCGGTGTATTCGTCGTAGAAGACATGCGAGGCGAGGGCCGTCTCGACGTCGCTTTCGGTGACCAGTGGCGGCACGGTGCCGGCGCTCGCGAGGGCGGCGTAGGCACGGCCGCGGGCCTCTTCGGTGTTGAGCGCGCCGATAGGGACGCCGCC
>NZ_JAATOS010000134.1:0-9637 GCF_011806505.1 Salipiger sp. HF18
CAGCACCACGTCGAGCCCCGCCTCGGCCATGTGCAGCGCCGCCGAGAGGCCGGTGTAGCCGGCACCGACGATGCAGACATCTGCGCGCGTCTCGCCCTCGAGCGCCGGGAAGGCGTCGAGCGTCATCGCCGTCGCCGCGTACCAGCTTTCGGGATAGTGGCCGTGGCGATCGTTCGAGAACAGCAGGTCCAAGGGTCACCTCTTCATCTTGCCGGATAAACTCCGGGGTGAATGACGCCGCAGGCGGCAGAGGGGCAGCGCCCCTCCGGCCCGGCCCCGGTCTGCGGGCTCAGACGTTGAGCAGAAGGTGCTCGCGCTCCCACGGCGAGATCACCGCGAGGAATTCCTCGTACTCCGCCCGTTTCACGATGGAATAGACCCGCGCGAACTCCGGCCCCAGCACCCCGTGCAGGGCATCGGCCTCGTCCCAGAGATCCAGCGCCGAGCCCAGCACGCGCGGGATGTCGCCCTCGCCCTCGTAGGCATCGCCGCGGAACTGCCTCGACGGCCGGCGCTCTTCCATCAGCCCGAGGTAGCCGCAGGCCAGAGACGCCGCGATCCCGAGGTAGGGGTTGCAGTCCATGCCCGCTAGCCGGTTCTCGACGCGGCGCGAATCCGGCCCCGAGAGCGGCACGCGGATGCCCGTGGTGCGGTTGTCGCGGCCCCATTCGAGGTTGATGGGGGCGGCGTGGTCGCGCACGTAGCGGCGGTACGAGTTCACGTAGGGCGCCATTACCGCCACCGCCGCCGGCAGGTGCGTCTGCAGCCCGCCGATGAAGTGGAAGAACGCATCGGTCTCGCCGCCCTGCGGGCCCGAGAAGATGTTGCGCCCGGTGTCCGTGTCCATCACCGAGTGGTGGATGTGCATGGCCGATCCCGGCTCGTCGGCGATGGGCTTGGCCATGAAGGTGGCGAAGCAGTCATGCCGCAGCGCCGCCTCGCGGATCAGCCGCTTGAAGTAGAACACCTCGTCGGCAAGCTTGACCGGATCGCCATGGCGGAGGTTGATCTCGAGCTGGCCGGCGCCGCCTTCCTGGGTGATGCCGTCGATCTCGAAGCCCTGCGCCTCGGCGAAGTCGTAGATGTCGTCGATGACCGGGCCGAACTCGTCCACCGCGGTCATCGAATAGGCCTGACGCGCCGCGGCCGGGCGGCCGGACCGGCCCACCATCGGCTCGATCGACTTGGCCGGATCGAGGTTGCGCGCGATCAGGAAGAACTCCATCTCGGGCGCCACCACCGGCTGCCAGCCCTGCTCTTCGTAAAGCTTCACCACCCGCTTCAGCACGTTGCGCGGGGCGTAGGGGATCGGCTCGCCGTGGCGGTCGAAGGCGTCGTGGATCACCTGAAGCGTCCAGTCCCCGGTCCAGGGCGCGGCGCTGGCCGTGCCCATGTCGGGCTTCAGGATCATGTCGCGCTCGATGAAGCCTTCCTCGCCCGCGGCCTCGCCCCACTCGCCGGTGATGGTCTGGTAGAAGATCGAATCCGGCAGGTGGAAATAGGTCTGGCGCGCGAATTTCGACGCGGGCACCGCCTTGCCGCGGGCGATGCCGGGCAGGTCGGCGACGATGCATTCCACCTCGTCGAGCCGGCGGCCCTCGAGATAGGTCGCGGCGGCGGGCGGAAGGTTCGCGATGAAATCGCTCATGCGATCCTCTTTTCCTTGAAGAACAGCGCGAATTGCGCGCCGAGATCACCGCTGTCGAGCGGCAGGTCGAGCTTGGAGGCGGCCCCTTCGACCAGCGCCGGCGGCACGTTCGCCGCGCGGTGCTCGATCAGCCCCGCGACGAAGTCGCGCTGGAACTCGGGGTGCGGCTGCACGGTGTAGGCGTGGCCCGGGTAGAGGATCGCCGCGTTGGCGCAGAGATCCGACGAGGCCACGACCTCGGCGCCGGGCGGCAGCTCGATCACCTGATCCTGGTGCCAGGCGTTCACCAGCTTGTTGCCGTTGGGATAGCGGTAGAGCGTCGGGCCCACGACCCAGCCCTTGTCGGATTTCTCGACCTTACCGCCGAGCGCCTGCGCAATGATCTGGTGACCGAAGCAGACGCCGATCAGCGGCTTGCCGGCGGCGTGGATGGCGCGGATCAGCTCCTCGAGCGGGGCCATCCACGGGTGATCCTCGTAGGCGCCGTGGCGCGAGCCGGTGATGAGCCAGCCATCGGCGGCCTCGGGCCCGGAGGGGAAGTCGCCGTTGACCACCTTCCAGGTCTCGAACTCGAACCCGTGCCCGTCAAGCAGGCGCGCGAATTGCTCCGGATAGTCGCCGACCTCCTCGACGAGAAGGTCGGGGACGAGGCCTGGCTGCAGAATGCCGATTTTCATGAAGCACCAATGTAAGTGATGGGCCGAAGCCTAGCCGCGCCTCCGGGGCGCGGCAAGGGGGGCTCAGACCGTGTCGAGATAGATTTCAACCTGTTCCGAGGGCGAGAGCTCGGACATGTAGTGCAGCTCCTGCCGCTTGGTGGCGAGCAGGTTGCGGATCAGCCCCGCCGGCAGGATCCGCGGCATCAGCGCGCTGGTCTCGAAGGCGTCCATCGCCGCCTCCCAGCTGCCGGGGATCAGCGGCAGGTCCTGCGCATAGGCGTTGCCGGTGATCGGCGCCGTCCTCAATGCCGGTGAGCGCCGCGCCCAGCAGCGTGGCGAGCAGCAGGTAGGGGTTCACGTCGCCCCCCGCCACCCGGTGCTCGATTCGCCGCCCCTTGGGCGAGCCGCCGGGAATGCGGATCGCCGAGGTGCGGTTCTCGTAGGCCCAGGAGATGCCGCAGGGGGCGTGGTTCTCGGGCACGAGGCGGTCGTAGCTGTTGAGATGCGGCGCGAAGATCAGCGTGCTGTCGTGCATGGCATTCATCAGCCCGGCCACCGCGTGGCGCAGCGTGTCGGTGCCGCGCGGCCCGCCGTCGTCGAAGATGTTGTTGCCGTCCTCGTCGAGCACCGAGAAATGCACGTGCATGCCGCTGCCGGCGTAATCCTCGTAGGGCTTGGCCATGAACGAGGCGGCAAAGCCGTGGCGCCGTGCCAGCCCGCGCACCAGCATCTTGAAGAGCCAGGCGTCGTCGGCCGCGTGCAGCGCGTCGGCCTGGTGCATGAGGTTGATCTCGAACTGCCCGAGCCCCGCCTCCGAGATCGCCTGGTCGGCGGGAATGTCCATGTCCTCGCAGGCGTCGTAGAGGTCGGTGAAGAAGATGTCGAAAGCGTCGAGCGCCCGGATCGACAGCACCTCGGCGGCCTTGCGCCGCTTGCCCGAACGAGGCGAGACCGGCACCTGCAGCGACTTGCCGCTGTCGTCGATCAGGAAGAACTCGAGCTCGATCGCCACCATCGGCGTCAACCCGCGCGCCTTGTAGCGCTTGAGCACCTGCGCCAGCGCGTGGCGCGGGTCGCCCTCGAAGGGCCGGCCGTCCTCGTGGTACATCCAGATCGGCAGGAGCGCGGTGGGCGCCTCGAGCCACGGCATCGGCACGAAGCCGCGCTCGGTGGGACGCAGCACGCCGTCGCGGTCGCCGCTCTCGAAGACCAGCGGGCTGTCGTCGATGTCCTCGCCCCAGATGTCGAGGTTCATCACCGACAGCGGAAAGCGCGTGCCGTCCTCGACCACCTTGTCGGCGAAGCGCGCGGGCACGCGTTTGCCGCGCGGTTGTCCGTTGAGGTCACTTGCAGCCACACGGATCGTGCGGACCTGCGGGTTCTTGCGCAGCCAGCTCTTGGGGTCGTTCATCACGTGGTTCCAGAATTTGATCAAATTCGACCGTAGCCGCCTTCGCGCCGGCTGGCAAGCCGAAGGAGCAGCCGTCTCCGGGCTCCCTCGGGTCAGCCGGAAAGCTCAGCGCATCAGGTTCGGTCGGTAGCGCACCCTCGCGCGCCGCTCGCTCGGCAGATGTCGGTTGAGCCGCGTGTTGATGGCGCCGAAGAGCCAGATGATCAGCAGCGTCAGCACGATGAAATAGCCGGCGAGGATCGGGTAGGCCACGAAAGGGTTGAAGGTCTTGTCGGCGAAGTAATTGGCGTAATAGAGCGCGTCGCCGCGCTGCTGGAGCGCCGGGAAGCCGCTGAAATAGACGAGCGTCGTGGCATGGAAGAGGAAGATCGCCTCGTTGGTGTAGGCGGGCCACGCCAGCCGCAGCATGGTGGGCCAGATGATCCGCCGGAACCGCGGCCAGCCCGAGAAGCCATAGGCGTCGGCCGCCTCGACATCGCCCTTGGGCACCGACAGCAGCGCACCGTAGAAGATCTCGCCCGAGTAGGCGGCGGTGTTGAGGAACAGCACCACCAGCGCCCCAAGCCACGCCGAGCTGAAGGCGCCGAACATGGGCGACACCGACTTCAGCGACAGGAACAGGAAGTAGGCGAAGAAGAACTGGATGAAGAGCGGCGAGCCGCGGAACACGAAGATGAACCACTCCGACGCCTTGCGCGCCAGCCGGTTGTGCGAGGCCTTGCCCACCGCCAGCGCGGTGGCGAGAAAGAAGCCCGAAACCAGCGCCAGCGCGCCGAAATAGACGTTCCAGATCATACCCGACCCGATCAGCACCACCTGCTTGCAGATGGTGAAATCGTCCCGCGGCAACAGCCGCTCGCCGATCCCCAGCGAGCGCAGCCCGTAGTCCGCCACCACGTCCCAGCAGCTCATGCCACGGCCTCCATCGCGACCATGGGCTTCCAGTGGCCCCAAATATCCCGGGGGAGGCCGCGAAGCGGACGGGGGCAGAGCCCCCCTGCGACAGGTGCCACACGCATCACGCCGCCTTCCTCTGGGCTTCGCCGCCCATCGTCGCCTGGCCCCGGGTGAGCCGCTTCATGATCCGGTCGAGCGCGATCTCCGAGAGTCGGGTGAAGCACAGGTAGAACACCAGCAGCCCGAGGAAGAACCACACCCGCCAGTCGCCGTGCGGATAGTCGGTGAAGCGCGCGGTCTTGGCGCCGCCGAGCTCGCGCGCCCAGTAGACGATGTCCTCGACACCGAGCAGGAACAGCAGCGGCGTGGCCTTGACCAGCACCATCCACAGGTTCGACAGGCCGGGCAGCGCGTAGACCCACATCTGCGGGATCAGGATGCGCCAGAAGGTCTGCCGGTGGCTCATGCCATAGGCCTCCGCGGTCTCGATCTGCGCCCGCGGCACCGCTCGCATGGCGCCGTAGAGCACGTTGGCCGCAAAGGCCCCGAAGACGATGGAGAAGGTCAGCACCGCCAGCGAGAAGCCGTAGATCTCGTGCCAGATCTGCGGCGAGGTCGAGAGCGGCAGCTTGGCTGCCGGGCAGACGATGAAATCCGAGCCCTGACGGATCGGGTCGGTCCAGTCCGGGCACTTGATCTTGTGACGGAGGTACTCGAAGCCCTGGTCGAGCGCGATCACGAAGAACAGGAAGAACACGATGTCGGGCACGCCGCGCACCATCGCGATGTAGAGCCGGCCAAGCCAGCTCAGCGGCGCGAACCGCGCCCGGGCGGCCGAGGCGCCCGCGAAGCCGAAGGCCAGTGCGACCGGCGCGGTGATGGCGAGTAGCAGCAGCACCGTCCCGAAGGAGGCGTAGAACAGCATCAGCTTGCCCGTGGTCAGGTAGCAGGCAAACCACTCCGGGGTCGAAAGGACCGATGGGTCGGTGCAGAATGAGAACATGCGCGTCCGGGTCGGTGCGGCGACGGGAGAGGGCCCCCGCCGCCGGCGTCAGCTCAGTAGGTGTCGGTGCCTTCGCCGAACCACTTGATCAGCAGTTCGTTGAGAGAGCCGTCGTCCTTCATCGAGGCGATGGCGGTGTCGAACTTGTCCTTCAGCGCGCCGTCGCTCTCGCGGATGCCCATCCCGGTGCCGCGGCCAAGCACGACCGGCTCGCCCACGAAGATCAGCTCGCCGCCCGATTCCTCGACGATGGGTGCGAGGTAGTCGGTGTCGAAGAACACCGCGTCGGCCTCGCCGTTGCGCAGCGCCGCGACGATCTCGTCGGCGGTGGCGAACTCGAGCAGGGTGGCGCCGCTCTCGGCGATGTAGCCCGACTGCAGGGTCGAGGTCTGGGCCGCGACGACGCCGGTCAGGTCCGCGTCTTCGCTCAGCGCCACGTAGGACGAGGTGGCGGGCGGGATGTAGTCCTGGGTGAAGTCGATGACCTCGTCGCGCTCGTCGTTGATCGACATGCCGGCGATGATGGTGTCGTAGTTGCCCGAAACGAGGTTGGGGATGATCGAATCCCACTCGTTGGTCACCCACTCGCAGGTCAGCTCGGCGCGGCTGCAGAGCTCGTCGCCCAGCTCGCGCTCGAAGCCGTCCACTTCACCCTGGTCGTTGATGAAGTTGTACGGAGGGTAGGCGCCCTCGGTGCCCATGCGGACGACGTCCTGCGCCAGGGCCATGCCGGCGCTGAACGCCAACGCGGCGGTTCCGAGAAGGATCTTCTTCATTGCTTTGCTCCCTTGGTTGGTCTTTTGCGCCCCGCCTTTCAGGCGTGGGTCGTGGATTTCAGGAACCCCTGCAGGCGCTCCGATTTCGGTGCGCCGAACAGGGTCTCGGGCGGGCCCTCTTCTTCGATGAGCCCCTGGTGCAGGAACACCACGTGGTCGCTCACGTCATGGGCCATCTTCATGTCATGGGTCACGATGAGCATGGTCCGCCCCTCGGCGGCGAGATCCTTGATCACCTTCACCACCTCCTGCTCGAGCTCGGGGTCGAGCGCCGAGGTGGGTTCGTCGAAGAGCAGCGCCTCGGGCTCCATGCACAGCGCCCGCGCGATCGCGGCGCGCTGCTGCTGGCCGCCCGACAGCTGCGCGGGGTAGGCGTCGCACTTGTCGCCGATGCCGACCTTCTCGAGATAGCCGCGCGCGGCCTTCTCGACCGAGGCGGGCGAGCGCTGCAACACCGTCAGCGGCGCCTCCATCACGTTCTGCAGGATCGTCATGTGGGACCAGAGGTTGAACTGCTGGAACACCATCGACAGGTTGGTCCGGATGCGCAGCACCTGCTTGGGATCGGCCGGGCGGCGGTGGTGGCCCTCGCCCTTCCAGATCACCGGCTCGCCCTTGAACAGCACCTCGCCCTGCTGGCTGTCCTCGAGCAGGTTGCAGCAGCGCAGCAGCGTGGATTTCCCCGAGCCCGAGGACCCGATCAGCGACACCACGTCGCCGCGCTGCGCGGTGACATGGACGCCCTTCAGCACTTCGAGGCTGCCATAGGCCTTGTGAAGGTTGCGGATCTCGATGACGGGCGTGGGGTCGGGCAAGCCTCACCTTTGGGGTGGTTGAAAGTCACCGCGAGGATGGGCGGAAAGGCGCGGGCTTGGCAATGCGCAAAGCGACGACACGATGGCGGTTTGCGCCGCGTCATGCGGCGTTTGCCCACCCGAAGGGCGTGTATTTGCGTCCCGAATGGGCAGTTTTTCGGGGCTGTGGGCAATTCGCGCGGGAAAAGCCGTCGCCATCCGCCCGCATGGGGTGGCGCCCAAATTCTGCGCGGAATCAAGGATCCACGGTCAGTTTGCCCCTTGGAAAAGGGTTCAGCTCCTGCTCTCGACCCGCTGGCGGGCGCGGGCGCTCTCCATGTCGTTGATGCCGAGCAGGTTCGAGACCAGACGAAGCAGCGCGTCTTCCTCGGCCTCGCGCACGCCGTCGGCAAGCACCACCTGCCAAAGCGCCTCTATCACGCCGATGCGGTGCTCGTAATCCACCGCGTCCTTGATGGCGCGGGTGAAGCGCACCGTGTCGGGGGCCTCGGCCTCGAGCGCCTCGCCGTCGCTGCGCAGCTTCGTCGCCTCGAAGGGCGAGAGCCCGTAGCGGGCGGCGACGATCCGGTCGATCCGCTGGCGCTCGGTCTCGTCGTATTTCTCGTCCGAGCGCGCCACCCGCACCAGCAGAGCGGTCAGCGCGAGCCGGGCGTCGTGATCGGCAAGCGGGGCGGGGTCGGGCTCGACGAGCCGGCGAAGGAAATCAGCGAACATGATCCACCATATAACGCGTTTGAGGAAAACCGGAAGCGGCCCGCGGTCTTTTCCGCGTGAGGCCGGAGGCCGCGCCGGGCAGGGCCCGTCCCGCGTACGGAGGCTTACGGGATCACGGCGGCGTCGCGGGCGGCTTCGGAATCCTCCCGCTCGAGCCCGAGATGGACCTCGATCAGGTCGACGAGGTCGGACTCGCGTTCGTTTCCGATGCCGTCGGCCAGCGCGACCTTCCACATCGCCTCGACGGCGGCGCGGCGGTGCCCGTAGTCGACGCCCTCTCTGATGCGCGTGGCCATCTCCTCGATGCCCGGCGTCTCGAAGGCGAGCTTCTCGCAGCCTGCCCGCATTCTGGCGGCGGCGAGCGGCTTCAGCCCGTAGGCCTCGGCGAGGATGCGGTCGATCTGTTCGACCTCCTCGAACAGGTAGGTTTGATCGGCGATCGCCACCTTGACCAGCAGGGCACCCATGGCGTGGGCGGCGTCCATCTCGGGCAAGGGCGTGCGGGGCGGTTGGCCGCGGTGGAAGAATGTTCTGATGCGCTCGAGCATGGCGATGTTCCTCCTGCCTGATTTGCACCAGTCTGACAGCGATGCAGACGCGGCAACAGAGGGATTTTCCGGGTTGCCCTCAGCCGGCGCGGCGGGGTGACTCAAGATCCACAGGGTGCACGCCAAGGACCGCCTGCAGCAGCGCTGCGAGCAGCGGATTGTCCGGGTGGCGGATCCCCAGCGCCGCGGTCACCTCGATCAGGCTCAGCGCGATGGCCAGCCGCTCGTGATAGCAGACCGCTACGTGCAGCACCGCGGCAAAGCGCAGGCTGTCCTGCGGCGCGGCGGCCTCGACCCTCTCGCAGGCTTCGCGCATCTCGGCGGCCTCGGCGGCGGTCAGGTCGTAGCGGCGGGCGAGGATCGCGTCGAGCGTCGCCGGCGCGCTGAACAGCCCGGCATAGTCGGTGCGCGCCGCGCGCAGCAGCAGCGCCCCCAGTGCCAGGGGTGCGTCGCCCGGGTCGAAAGGGGCCGCGTCGGGCCTGGCCAGCCAGAACCTCAGGTTGCGACCCAAGCCCGGAACCCTTTGGCGCAGGATGCTTTTATTGCATGACTCGAGAAGTGCATCGCTGTCCTTTCTACCCGGTAGCAGGATCAATCTGGTGCAGGATATCATCGACGGCAATGCCGCCGGGATCGGTATTTGTAACACTCAGGGCACGAATTGGCACATTGCTTTCCCAAGCGAGCGACATGATGCCGGTTCCGGGCGTCACGATCTCATGCGCGATCATCCGGCCGTCATCGTCCCAGAAGCACAGATGCAGCGCGCCGCGGGACGGGCGGGCGCCCAGAGGGTCGGCGTAATCGGCGTGGACCCTGAGCCCCAGCCGCCATTGCCCCTCGTCGAAAAGCAGCACCGCCGCGCCCTCGCCACGCCCGCCGCGACGGTCGGCGCCCTCGGGGCCCAGCGGGAAGAGCGCGTTGGAGCCGAACCCCGCATGCGCCGCGACCGCCATGTTGTGCCGGGGCGTGCCCGCGAGCACGGTCAGCGGCAGCGAGGGCGCGCCCACGAGATCCTCGAAGCGACCGTCCTTGGTGGCGGTCTCGGACAGTTCCTGCCCGGAAAGCCGCTTGCCGATGCTGACGCCGTCGAAGCGCAGCAGCGCGTCGAGCACGTGGCCGGGCTCGCGCGCCGGGGGCAGGGTGTCGAAGGTCACGCGCCGGTG
>NZ_JAATOS010000135.1:0-9620 GCF_011806505.1 Salipiger sp. HF18
GGCCCAATGGTTGGAGCCGGTCCAGTCGGCGTCCGCGATGACCTCTGCGAGCGGCGTCACCTTGCGCCACTTGCCCGCCTCCGCAACAGTCGCGGCAAGGCGCTCGGGCGAGAAGGTGACCGGTGCCGTGGCGAGCCGGAAAACGTCGAGGATGCGCGGGGTGAAGACAGCAGGGTCGACCTCGCCCGCGTTGCCGGGGCGCACCAGCGGCTCGAGGTTCTTGCGCAGCAGGTCAGATTCGGCGGAGATTCCGCTCATCAGGCAGGCGCGCATGATCTCGGAAAGCGCGTTGCGCGTCAGCGCGTGGCTGCGGATGCGCAACACGTCCTCGGCCTGCCAGCGCGCGGGCGAGGTTCCCATCTGCGCGAATTCCTCGGGCAGGCGCGCGCGCTCCGCTTCGGTGAGCGCGATATAAGAGTTGATCCCCGCCACGAAGCTTTCGCATATGGCGCGGGGGTCGGGGGCGTAGGCGACCCATTCCGCCGCCATGTCACCCCGGAACAGGAAGGCCCGCGCCGCCGCGTCCTGTTCAAGGTAACCGGGACCGAAATCGCCCGAGAGCAGCCCCAGCCCGCGCTTGCGCCAGAGGTCGATCTCCCTCGCGGCGTTGAAGCCCTGCACGAAGAAGCCGTCCGCAGCCGAGCCCGCGCGCAGATGCGGCACGCCCCAGCGATCGACGCGAATCTCGGCCTCGGACGCAAGTCCGGCGACGCGGATGGTCTCGGCCGAGGGCGCCCCGGCACGGGTCTCGTCGGGGGTCGCGGCGGGTCTGGCCAGATTGCTCATGCGGGCTCCTGATGCTGATTCTCATGCAGATTGCGCCACTGTCGTATTGTTTTGCAATACACATATGGCGATTTTCTGAAGACGCCCGAAAGGACGCCGCATCACGATTATCTTTTTAACAAAAGGGTTTTTCGCTGGAGAAATATCTTGACCCACGAAATCCCTGCCGCAAACATGAATTGCATTGCGATACGGGCAAATCAAAAATCGCCCGAGGCAGCCAGACTGACACAGACCTCGGAAGCAACCACAGGGATCATCGACATGACCAGACTGCACCGCCGTCAGGCCCTCAGACTCATTGCCGGCGCCACCGGCGCGACGCTCGCCACCCCCGCAATCATCCGCGCGCAGACCCCCTCGGAGCTGAAGATCGGAGGCATGCTGCCGCTTTCCGGGCCAGCCGCCATCGAAGGGCACCAGGTGCTCAAGGGGCTCGAATTCGCCGTCAAGGAAGCCAACGCCGCCGGCGGCGCACTCGACCGCGAGATCGTGCTCGTGGTCGAGGATGACGAGGCCAACACCACCCGCGGCGTGATCGCGGTGCGCAAGCTGATCGAGACCGACAAGGTGCCGTTCATCGTCGGCACCTACGCCTCGGCCGTGGTCATCGCCACGATGCAGATCACCAAGGAATACGGCGTGCCCCTGCTCTCGGGCGGCTCGACCTCGGTCGCTGCCACCGACGCCAACGAGCCCGGCAACCCGTGGTTCTTCCGCTCCTGGCCGTCGAGCGTCGACCAGGGCCTCGATACCGCCAACGCGATCACCGGCAGGTTCGGCGCCAAGACCGTCGCGATCATCCACGACTCGGGCTCCTACGGCTACTCGCTCGGCGACCAGGTCGAGCAGGTGGTCAAGGACAACGGCGGCGAGATCCTGTCTCGCGACACCTACAACGCCGGTGAGCAGGACTTCACCACGCTGCTGACCCGCATCCGCTCCGAGAAGCCCGACGCGGTCTATATCGGCGGCTGGGCCGGCGACGGCGCGATGATCGTGCGGCAGGCGACCGAGGTCGGGCTGCGCACCCAGTTCGTGGGCTCCGGCTCGATGGTCAGCGACGACTTCATCGAACTGGCCGGCCCGGCGTCCGAGGGCTTTGCGGTGGCAACGCTCTACGAGCCCTCGACCCCCAACGTCTACGGCGCCGAGTTCGGCAAGCGCTTCGAGGCCGAGGTCGGCCAAGCGGCGGGCACGCTGAACTCGCTGGGCTTCGATTCGACCTCCATCGGCATCGAGGCGGTCCGCCGCACCGGCGGGACCGACAGCAAGGCAGTGCGCGACATGATCGCCACCGGCATGGCCGATTTCCCCATCGTCCAGGGCCCCGAGGGCGCGACCGCGGCCTTTGACGCCAAGGGCAGCGTGGATTTCCCGAACTTCATCGCCGTGATCAAGGACGGCGTACGCACCCTGGCCTGATCCGGACTGGATGATCTGAAATGGACTTGTTCCTTCAATACCTCGCCAACGGCATCGTCGTGGGAAGCTCCTACGTGCTGGTCGCCGTGGGACTGACGCTGATCTTCGGGATCCTCGGCATCGTCAACTTCGCCCACGGGGAATTCTACATGCTGGGCGGTTTCGCGGGCATCGGGCTGGCCACGGTGCTCGGCCTGCCGCTGATCGTCTCGCTGCTCGGTGTCGTGGCGTTCGCCGCGCTGCTCGGCTTCCTTGCCGAGCAGATCCTGAACCGGCAAGTGAAGGACAAGGACCCGACCAATTCGATCGTCTCCTCCTTCGGCCTCGCCGTGGTGCTGCAGAACGCCGCGCTGCTGGTGATCGGCCCGCAGCCGATGCTGCTGCGCACGGACCTGTCGATGGTTCCGGTGGAAATCGGACCCGTCTACCTCCCCCTCCAGCGCGCGCTGATCCCCGTGGCGATGATCGTGCTGGTGGGGGCTCTTCATCTCCTGCTGCGTTACACCTGGGTGGGCATGAGCCTCCGCGCCATGGCGCAGCAGCCCACCGTGGCCCGCATGTGCGGCATCCGGGTGTCGCGGGTGGCCATCGTCACCTTCATGACCGGTGCCGTCTTCGCGGGCGTCGCGGGCTTCCTGATGTCCTCGGTCTTCATGGTGCACCCACTGATCGGCAACATGATCGTGCTCAAGGCCTTCACCGTGGTGATCCTCGGCGGCATGGGCAGCGTGACCGGCGCCGCCGCCGCAGGGCTGATGCTGGGCATCGTCGAGTCGATGACCTCGGCCTATCTCGGCAACGGGCTGCGCGACATCGTGGGCTTCCTGATGGTGGTCATCGTGCTGCTGGCCTGGCCGCAGGGGATCTTCGGCCGGAAACTGGAGCGCTCATGAAACATCTCGCACTCTTCGCCGCTGCCATAGCCCTGCTGGCGCTGGCGCCTATGGTGCTGGGCGGGCACGGGCTCAGCGTCATGACGCTGACCCTCACCAACCTCGTGCTGGCGGTAGGCCTGAACCTCGTCGCGGGCTATTGCGGTCAGTTCTCCTTTGCGCAGGCGGCGTTCTTCGGCATCGGCGCCTATACCACCGCGATCATGTCGCGCGATCTGGGCACCGGGGTCTGGATCAACCTGCCCGCCGGGATCATCATCGCCGGGCTCTTCGGGCTGGTGCTCGGGGTGCCGGCGCTGCGGGTGAAGGGGCACTTCCTCGCCATCGTCACCATCGCCTTCCAGACCGTGGTCTACCTGACGCTGGTGCAATGGACCGACTTCACCGGAGGCCAGAACGGCATCCTCGTTCCCGGCGTGGGCGAGACCAGCATCCTCGGCATCATCCGCTTCAACGTGCAGTCGCTGGACTCCTACTACTGGCTGACGCTGGCGCTGGCCGCGGTGGCCATCGTCGTCGCCTGGCGGCTGGTGCATTCCCGGCTCGGGCGCGAGTGGATCGCCGTGCGCGATGACGAGACGCTGGCGCAGGCGGTGGGCGTGAACACCACGACCACCAAGCTCTCGGCCTTCGTGGCGTCCGCTGCCTTTGCCGGTGCCGCCGGTGCGCTCAACGCCTACACGATGCGGACCGCCGCCCCCGACGACTTCACCATCTTCATCTCGTCGATCATCCTCGCCATCATGATCCTCGGCGGCAAGGGCACCTTCCTGGGCCCCATCGTCGGCGCCTTCATCCTGACCATCATCCCCGAAAGCCTGGGCGAGTTCTCGCGCTACAAGATGCTGTTCTTCGGCGTGCTGCTGATCCTCACCATCACCTTCCTGCCGGGCGGCATCATGCAGCTCGTGCGCAACGCGAGGACCCGGCGGGCATGACCGAGACGGAGACCAACATGACAAGGCCGGTGCTCGAGGCGCGCGGGATCGTGCGCCGCTTCGGCGGCATCACCGCCGTCGACGGGGTCGACGTGACCGTGGGCCAGGGCGAGATCGTGGGGCTGATCGGCCCCAACGGCTCGGGCAAGTCGACGATGGTGAACCTGCTGACCGGCGAGCTTGCTCCCGACAAGGGCACCATCCGCTTTGCCGGCAAGGACATTACCGGCGTCGCCCCCTACCGGCGCGCGCGGCTCGGCATCGCGCGCAGCTTCCAGATGCTGCGGATGTTCACCTCGATGAGCGTCGAGGACAACATGCTGACCGCGACGCATATCCACATGAAGCGCGGGCTGCTGTCCTCGCTCTTGAACCTGCCCTCGGCGCGCGCCGAAGAGGACGAGGTCCGCGCGAAGGCCCGCGACCTGCTGGCGATGTTCGAGCTCGAGCAATTCGCCAGGCGCCCGGTCACGGCGCTGTCCATCGGGCAGCAGCGCATGGTCGAGCTGGCGCGCGGGGTGTTGAGCGGGCCCAAGCTCTTCCTGCTCGACGAGCCCGCCGCCGGGCTCGCGCCGCCCAACGTCGACCGGCTCATCGCGCTGATCAAGCGGATGCGCGACGAGTTCGGCATCTCTATCCTGCTCATCGAGCACGACATGCGCGTCGTGCGCGAGCTCTGCGACCGGGTCGTGGTGCTCGACTCGGGCGAGCTGATCGCCGAGGGCCACCCCGAGACCGTGGTCAACGACCCCGCGGTGATCGAGGCCTATATCGGGAAAGGATGGTCGCGCCGTGCTCAAGCTTGACAACATCGAGGCCGGCTACGGCAACACCCGCATCCTGCACGGCGTCTCGCTCGAGATCCCCAAGCGCGGGCTCGTGGCGCTGCTGGGCGGCAACGGCACCGGCAAGTCCACGACGCTCAAGGCGATCATGGGGCTGGTTGGCCTGCAATCGGGCACCGTCACCGTCGACGGGCGCGACATGGCGGGCATCGCCCCCGAGGCGCGCGCGGGTCTCGGCCTGTCGCTGGTGCCGCAGGGCAAGGAGGCCTTCGGCGCCATGAGCGTCGAGGACAACCTGCGCATGGGCGCCTATCACCGCCGCAAGGACCGCACCGGGATCGCTACCGATCTCGAAGCGGTCTACACCCGCTTCCCCCGCCTCAAGGAGCGCCGCCGCGTGGCCGCGGGGATGCTCTCGGGCGGCGAGCGGCAGATGCTCTCGATCGGGCGCTCGCTGATGTCGCGGCCCTCGGTGCTGCTGCTCGACGAGCCCTCGGCGGCGCTGGCGCCCAAGATCGTGGAAGAGATCGCCGAGGCCATCCTCGGCCTGCGCGAGCTCGGGCTGACCTTGCTGCTGGTCGAGCAGAACGTCGGCATGGCGCTCGACATCGCCGACCGGCTCTACGTCATCCGCGGCGGGCGCATCGCCCATGAGACCGCGGTCGGCGACGGCATCGCCATGTCGGAACTGCAGGAATTCTATCTAGGAGGCCATCAGGATGCCTGACCGTTTCACCGGCAAAACCGCCGTCATCACCGGCGCGGGCGGCGCGCTCGGCCGCGCCGTCGCCGAGGGCATCGCCCGCGAAGGCGGCCAGCTCGTGCTCTTCGACCTGAGCGAGGACGCGCTGGCCGAGACCGCCGCGCTCTGCCCCGGCGCCGTCACGGTGCCCGGCGACATCACGCAGGCCGCCGACGTGCAGCGCGCCGCGCAGGTGGCACAGGACCGCTTCGGCGGCGTCGATCTGGCGGTGGCCGCGGCGGGGATCATCGGCCCCTCCTGCTCGGCCATCGACGTCGAGGAAGCAGATTGGGACCGGCTCTTCGCGATCAACGTCAAGGGCTGCTGGCTCACCGCCAAGTCCTTCATCCCGCAGATGCGGGCCAAGGGCGCGGGCTCGATGGTGCTGTTCTCGTCCACGGCCGGGATGATCGGCTCGCCCTTCCTGCCCGCCTATTCCGCCTCGAAGGGCGCGGTGGTGCAGCTCATGCGCAGCCTCGCCATCGCCCACGCCCCCGAGGCCATCCGGGTGAACTGCGTCTGCCCCGGCACCATCGAGTCGCCCATGCACCGCTCGAACGTGGACCGCTTCGAGGGCGAGGCCCGCGAGGCACTGATGAAGCGCCTGCTGGCCGTCCACCCGATGGGCCGCTTCGGCACGCCGAACGAGGTCGCCGAGGCCACGCTCTACCTGCTGAGCGACGCCGCCAGCTTCACCACCGGCGTGGCGCTGCCGGTCGACGGAGGACGTCTCGCATGACCCGTTTCGAAGGCAAGTTCGCCGTGGTCACCGGCGCCGCGGGCGGCATCGGCGCCGCCACTGCCGCGCGGCTGGTTGCGGAAGGCGCCAGGGTGCTGCTCGTGGACCTGCAGGACAAGGTCGCCGAGACCGCCGCAGCGCTCGGGCAACCCTCGCTGGCGCTCGACATCTCGGACGCGGACGCCGGCCAGCGTATCCTTGCCGCCGCGCTCGAGCACACGCAGACCATCGACGTGCTGGTGAACAACGCCGGCATGGGCGGCTCGGGCCCGCTGGAGAAGTCCAGCGACGAGCTGATGGCGCGGATCATCGACGTCAACCTCACCGCCACCATGCGCATCACCCGCGACCTGCTGCCCCACCTGACCCAGCCCGGCGGCAGCATCGTCAACCTCGCCTCGACCTTCGGCATCCTCGGCGCCTCGGGCACCACCGCCTATGCCGTGGCCAAGGCGGGCGTCGGCCAGCTCACCCGGCAGCTCGCGGGCGATTTCGCCCCGCGCGGCCTGCGGGTCAACGCCATCGCGCCCGGCGTGGTGCAGACCGACATGACCGCCAACTACTTCAAGGACCCGCGCTACCGCGCGCTCCACATGGACACGACGCCGCTCGGACGCCCCGGCCAGCCTGAGGAACAGGCGGCGGCCATCGCCTTCCTCGCCTCGGACGACGCCAGCTTCGTCACCGGCGTCGTGCTGCCGGTGGACGGAGGCTATCTCGCCGCCCGCTACCTGCCGCCCGACGCCGTCTGACCGATCACGAAAGGACACACCCCATGAAGTTCGACACCTCCGTCAAATGGCCCCACGGCGCCCGCGTCGCCGTCATGCTGACCTTCGACTTCGACGCCGAGACCCTCTGGACTTCGCGCAACCCCGACAACGTCCGCCGCCCCGGCATCCTGAGCCAGGGCCGCTACGGCGCGGTCATGGGGGTGCCGAAGATCCTCGAAACCCTTCACGACGCGCAGGTGCCCGCCACCTTCTTCACCCCCGGCTGGACCGTCGAGAACCACACCGACAAGGTCGAGATGATCCTCAAGGAGGGGCACGAGCTCGCCCACCACAGCTATTCGCACCGCTGGTCCTCGGATGACGACGCGGCCGAGGTCGAGGAGATGGACAAGGGGCTCGAGGCGCTGAAGCGCGAGGTTGGCATCGTGCCCAAGGGGTACCGCTCGCCCGCGGGCGAGGTGAGCCCCCTGCTCTTCACCCTGCTGAAGGACCGCGGCTTCCTCTACAACTCGTCGCTCATGGACGGCATCAACCCCTACCGCCACAAGATGGATGACGGCAGCGACGGTGTGATCGAGCTGCCGTGGCACTGGTCGCTCGATGACGCGCCGCACGCGCTGTTCTCGTTGCAGACGCCGCGCTCTATCCAGTCCACCGAAGCCGTGGGCAGCCTCTGGAAGGAAGAGTTCCGCGAGATCTACCGCTGGGGCGGGCTCTACAACCTCGTGATGCACCCGCAGATCAGCGGACGGCCCAGCCGCATCGCCCTGCTGCGCGAGATGATCGCCTTCATGCGCAGCTTCCCCGATGTCTGGTTCGCCACCGGCGCCGAAGTGGCGCAGGCATGGTCCGACGAATACGAGAGCTGAGCCATGACCCGGACCAACGCCCGCGAGATGCCGGTCATCGACATAGACCCCTATGCCGACGAGCACCTCGCCGATCCCAGCACCTACTACGACCTGCTGCTGAAGGCGGGGGATGTCGCCTACCTGAGCGCCCATGACGTCTATGTCATGGGCCGCCACGCCTCCATCGTGCCCGCGCTAAAGGACTGGAAGACGTTCTCGTCCACCGGCGGCTCGGGCATCGCCGACGTCCGCCGCCCCGATGCGTGGCGCGCGCCCAGCCCCATCGTCGAGGTCGACCCGCCGCGCCACACCGAGGTGCGCCGCGCCCTGCAGAAAGTGCTCTCGCCCGCGGTCATCCGCAAATGGCGGGAGGACTTCGAGGCCGCCGCGCAGGCGCTCGTCGCCGAACTGCTCGAGAAGGGCGAGGTCGACGGCGTGCAGGACCTGTCCGAGGCCTATGTCTCGTCCACCTTCCCCGATGCGCTCGGCATCGCCCGCTCGCCCGAGCGGCGCCGCAACCTCTACATACTCGGAGAGCTGAATTTCGACGGACAGGGGCCCAACAACGCCCGCTACAAGGCCACGCAGGCCCGCGCCGATGCCATCGACGACTGGTACCAAGCGCAAATGCGGCGCGAGGCCATGGTGCCCGGCGGGTTCGGCGAGAACATCTTCAAGGCCGCCGACGCGGGCGAGATCGAGCCCGAGCTGGCGCCGCTGCTGATGCGCTCGTTCCTGCGCGGAGGGGTCGACACCACCTCGTCGACCATCTCCTGCGCGCTGCACCACCTCGCCAACGCGCCCGACCAGTTCGCGAAGCTCCGCGAGGATCCGTCGCTCGCCCGCAATGCGCTGGAAGAGGCGATGCGGATCGAGACGCCAATCCCGAACGTCGGCCGCCTGACCATGCGGGATGTCGAGTACGACGGCGTCACCCTGCCCGCCGACCGCAAGGTCAACATCGTGCTAGGCTGCGCCAACCGCGACCCCGAAGCGTGGGACCGGCCCGACGAGTACGACCTCACCCGCAAGACGCTCTCGCACGTCGCGCTCGGACAAGGGGTCCACATGTGCGTCGGCCAGATGATTGCGCGGCTCGAGGGCGAGTCGGTGCTGCGCGCGATGGCCACGCAGGTGGGCTCGCTCGAGGCCACGGGCCCCTCGACCCGCAAACTCAACAACAACCTGCGCAGCTACGCCTCGGTGCCGATGCGCATGACCGCCGGATGACCAAGATGCCCAGAGTGACCTACCACCGTCCCGACGGCCGCAGCCGCACCGTCGACGCCGCGCCCGGCGAAAGCGTCATGCTGGCCGCGGTGGGCACCGCGGTGCCGGGGATCCTCGGCGAACGCGGCGGCGGGCTGGCCTGCGCAACCTGCCACGTCTTCGTGGCCGCGCCGTGGCGGGCGCTCGCCGGCGCCCCGCATAGCATGGAGGACGACATGCTCGACATGACCGTCACCGAGCGCGGCCCCGGCAGCCGCCTCTGCTGCGAGATCGCCATGCCCGAGGCGCTGGACGGGATCGACGTGCAGATCGCGGCGGTACAGGCATGACCGATTTCGCCTCCCTCCCCTTCGATGCAGACGAGATGCTGGCGGGTCTTGCCCGCTGGGGCGCCTGCGAGAGCCCCACCCATGACGCGGCGGCAGTGAACCGCATGATGGACCTCGCCGCCCTCGACCTCGCGCGACCTGGGGCCGAGGTACAGCGCGTGCCCGGGG
>NZ_JAATOS010000136.1:0-9590 GCF_011806505.1 Salipiger sp. HF18
GACGGGGACGCCCGCGTCGTGCACCGCGACGGTGGCCGGGACATCACCCAGACGGTGTCGCTGGGCGACCTGACCTACGACCTGATGTTCGACGACCCCGAGAGCCGTTCCGCCGGCGCCCTGAGCGGCACGCTCACCGGGCTGCACAGCGCCACCGAGGCCAATGTACCCGATGCCCCCGCCACCGGCGATGCCGCCCTGCGGCTGTCGAACACCAGCGAGTTTGGCGCGGGCTCGTCACGGTTCACGTTCTCCGAGGACGGCAAGACCGCCACCGGTGAGACCTCGAGCGAGGGGGGCCGCATTGCCGTGAAGCTCTCGGGCGACGACCTCGCCTATGACGTGGCGGCCGACGGGGTGAATTGGGCGATGACCAGCGGCGACCTGCCGTTCCCGGTCAGCGCTTCTATGGACGAGATGCGCTTCAACCTTGCCATGCCGACCGCCGTATCTGAGACGCCGGAGGACGCCGCGCTGGGCGTGACGCTTGGCGGGCTGACCCTGTCGGACGGGGTCTGGAGCATCTTCGACCCCAAGGGCGTGATGCCGCGCGATCCGGCGACTGTGATGCTCGACCTCACCGCCAAGGTCACGCCGCTGGTCGATTTCACCAACCCCGAGGCGATGGCCGGGTTCGAGATGCTGGGCAAGGAGCCCGCCGAGCTGAACGCGCTTACCCTGCGCAACCTGACGGTCGAGGCCGTGGGCGCAGGGCTGACGGGGGAGGGGGCGTTCACCTTCGACAACAGCGACAAGACGACCTTCGACGGCGTGCCGCGGCCCGAGGGCCAGCTCGACCTGTCGCTGACCGGTGCCAACGCGCTGATGGACCGGCTCATCGAGCTGGGCGCCATCGAGGAGCGCGAGGCCATGGGCGCGCGCATGATGCTGGGCATGTTCGCGGTGCCGGGCGGCGAGCCCGACTCGCTGACCTCGACGCTCGAGGTCAACGACAAGGGCCAGGTGCTGGCCAACGGGCAGCGCATCCGCTAGCGCGCCGCCCGGGCGCCTGCCATTCGATCAAACGCTTCCGCCGGGCCCATTGGTCCGGCGGAAGGCTTTTCACGGCCCTTGCTGTATCCCCCGGGGGAGGATAATCCAGAAGCCATGACCCATCCGCACCGCCACGCCAGCCACCCCAGGATCGTCTCGCGTCTGAAGCGGGCCGAGGGGCACCTGCGCTCGGTCTCCGCCATGATCGAGGAGGGGCGCCCCTGTCTCGAGGTGGCGCAGCAGCTGCAGGCCGTGGAAAGCGCGATCCGCAACGCCAAGCAGGCCCTGATCCACGATCACATGGACCATTGCCTCGACGCCGAGACGGACCACGACCGGGCGGAGTTGAAGGCCATATCGCGCTATCTCTGACCTTTTCCGAGGCCCCATGTTCGACATCCTTGCAGACCGCACCTACCGTCACCTCTTTCTGGCGCAGGTTGTGGCGCTGCTCGGCACCGGGCTTGCCACCGTGGCGCTGGGGCTGCTGGCCTACGACCTCGCGGGCGACGGCGCCGCGATGGTTCTGGGCACGGTCTTCGCCATAAAGATGGTGGCCTACGTGGGCATAGCACCGGTGGCGGGTGCCTTCGCCGACCGGGTGAACCGGCGGCGGCTGCTGGTTGCGCTCGACCTCGTGCGCGGCGCGGCGGCGCTCTGCCTGCCCTTCGTGACCGAGATCTGGCAGGTCTACGTGCTGATCTTCCTGCTGCAATCGGCCTCGGCGGCCTTCACCCCGACCTTCCAGGCGACAATCCCGGACGTGCTGCCGGAAGAGGCCCGCTACACCCGCGCGCTTTCGCTGTCGCGGCTGGCCTACGATCTCGAGAACATCGTCTCGCCGACCCTCGCGGGGCTCCTGCTTGCGGTGATGAGCTACAACACCCTGTTCCTCGGCACCGTGGCGGGCTTCGCCGCCTCGGCGCTGCTGGTGGTCTCGGTGCTGCTGCCGAGCCCCAAGGCCCCGGAGCCGCGCGGGATCTACGACCGCACCACCCGCGGCATCCGCATCTATCTCGCGACGCCGCGCCTGCGCGGGCTGCTGGGACTGAACCTCGCGGTTTCGGGTGCCGGCGCCATGGTGCTGGTCAACTCGGTGGTGCTGGTGCGCGGCGAGCTGGGGCTGGGCGAGAGCGCGCTGGCCATGGCGATGTTCGCCTTCGGGGCGGGCTCGATGGCGGCGGCGATGGTGCTGCCCCGGGTGCTCGACCGCGTCGCCGACCGCCCGGTGATGATCGCGGGCGCCTGGACCATGGTCGCGTCGCTGGCCGCGCTCGCGCTGCTGGTGGCGACCGAGGGGCTTTCGTGGCTGCCGCTGCTGGCGGCGTGGCTGGTGGTGGGGATCGGCTATTCCACCGTGCAGACGCCCTCGGGCCGGTTGCTGCGGCGCTCGGCCCATCCCGAGGACCGCCCGGCGCTCTTCGCGGCGCAGTTCGCGCTGTCGCACGCCTGCTGGCTGCTGAGCTACCCGCTCTCGGGCTGGCTGCAGACCGGCTTCGGCACCGTGCCCGCGCTGCTGGTGCTGGCGCTGCTGGCGGTGGCGGGGATCGTTGCGGCGCTGCGGATGTGGCCGGCGGACGACCCGGTGGAGGTGGCGCACAGCCACGACCACCTTCCCGTCGACCACCCGCATCTTGCGGGCGGACACCGCCATTCCCATGCCTTCGTGATCGACGACCTGCACCGGGTCTGGCCCGCGCGTTGATCCGGCGCGCGGGGCAGGGACTCAGAGGCGCTCAGGCCCGTGCCGCGTGGGCCGCGCGCAGCGCCGGAAGGCCGACGCCGGTGGAATCGAAGCCGCCGTCCACCGCCAGCACCTGCCCGGTGATGTAGGAGGCATTGGGCGAGGCGAGGAACACGATGGCCTCGGCCAGCTCGCGCTCGGTGCCGTAGCGGTTCAGCGGAACCGCGTCGTGATAGGCGTCGATGATCTCCTGCGTGTGCACTGCCATGGCGAGCTTGGTGCGCACCGGGCCGGGGGCGACGCAGTTCACCCGCACGCCGAAATCGCCTAGCTCGGCGGCGTATTGCTTGGTGAGCTGGATCACCGCCGCCTTCGAGGTGCCGTATGCGACGCGCAGCGTCGAGGCCCGCAGCCCGCTGATCGACGAGATGTTGACGATGGAGCCCTGCGTCTCCTTCAGCGCGCTGGTGCAGGCCTGGCTGCACAGGAAGATGCCGTCGAGGTTGGTCGCCATCACCCGGCGCCACATGGCGAAGTCGCAGCTCTCGATAGGGCCGAATTCGGCAACGCCCGCGTTGTTGACCAGCGCGTCGATGCGACCGGCCCAGTCCAGCGTGCGCGAGACCATCTCGTCGACCTGCTCGGGGTCCGAGATGTCGAGGGTCAGCGCCAGCGCCTCGGGGCGCTGCGTGGCCGCGAAATCCAGCTCCTCCGAGTCGCGGTCCACCAGCACCACCCGCCATCCCAGCTCGTGGAACAGGTCGGCCGTGGCCAGTCCGATGCCGCGCGCGGCACCGGTCACGATTGCGCAATGTCCGTTCATAAATATCCGTCCTCCCGTAACGTACCGGAAACACTGGCACGGCGCCGGGGGGATGGGAAGCGCCCCCGACACACGGTTCTGAGACGGCAGCCGGGGGCGCGCAGGGTCAGCGCCAGCCGAGGGCCGGAGCGATCCCCTTCAGGATCGTGTCGATGACGTGGACGTTGTAATCCACGCCCAGCATGTTCGGCACGGTGAGCAGAAGCGTGTCCGCCTCGGCAATCGCCTCGTCGCCCTTCAGCTGCTCGATCAGCCGGTCGGGCTCGTCCGCGTAGCCGCGGCCGAAGATCGACCGCTGCTGCTCGATGAAGCCGACCTGATCGGATTCCTTGCCTCCCCTGCCGAAGTACTTGCGGTCGGTGTCGTTGGTCAGCGCAAAGATCGAGCGGCTGACCGAGGTCCGCGGCGCGTGGGCATGGCCGGCCTCCTTCCACGCCGCCTTGTAGGCGCGCAGCTGGTCGGCCTGCTGGACGTGGAACGGCTCTCCGGTCTCGTCGTCTTTCAGGGTCGAGCTCTGCAGGTGCATGCCGAGCTTTGCCGCCCAGACCGCCGTGGCGTTCGAACCGGCACCCCACCAGATGCGGTCGCGCAGCCCCTCGGAATGGGGCTCGAGCCGCAGCAGCCCCGGCGGGTTGGGGAACATCGGGCGCGGGTTCGGCTCGGCGAAGCCCTTGCCTTCGAGCAGGTCGAGGAAGGCCTCGGTGTGGCGGCGGGCCATGTCGGCGGGCGTCTCGCCCTCGGCCGGGCGGGAGCCGAAGTATTTCCAGCCGTCGATCACCTGCTCGGGCGAGCCGCGCGAGATGCCGAGCTGCAGCCGTCCGCCGGCGATGAGATCCGCGGCGCCCGCGTCCTCGGCCATGTAGAACGGGTTCTCGTAGCGCATGTCGATGACGCCGGTGCCGATCTCGATCTTCGAGGTCCGGGCGCCGACGGCGGCGAGCAGCGGGAAGGGCGAGCCGAGCTGGCGCGCGAAGTGGTGCACGCGGAAATAGGCCCCGTCGAGGCCCAGCTCCTCGGCGGCGACGGCCAGCTCGATTGACTGGGTCAGCACGTCGCCCGCGGTCTTGACCTGGCTGCCGTGCGTCGGAGACCAGTGCCCGAAGGACAGAAATCCGATTTTCTTCATGGTGACGGCTCCTTGAAACGGAAGCGGCGGCAACGCGCCGCCCTTGTCTCCCAGATAGGAACCGCGCCCCTCCCGGGGCAAGGTGCCGGGCGGTTCGCCTTGGCGCAGGGTCTGTGCATCCGCGCGCGGCGGATTCGCGGCTCTGCCCGGTGCGCCAGACGGGGCGCTCAGCCCCGCATCAGGTCCGGCAGGTCCCCGGTGAGCCCCGCGGCCTCGCGGATGAAGCCGCGGCGCAGCCCCGGCACCGCATTCACCGCCGCCATCCCCAGGTCTCGCCCGAAGCGCAGCAGCGGGTTGTCGTTCGAGAACAGCCGGTTGAAGAGATCGGTCGCGGCGGCCAGCGAGGCGGTGTCGAAGCGCCGCCACTGCTGGTAGCGCTCGAGCACGACCGGCGAGGCAATGTCCTCGCCCCGCCGCTGGGCGTGCGAAATCACATGCGCCAGCGCCGCCACGTCGCGCAGCCCCGCGTTGAGACCCTGCCCGGCAATCGGGTGCATGCCGTGGGCCGCGTCGCCCACCAGCACCAGCCGCTCGCCCACGAAGCTGTTCGCCAGCGTCAGGTTCAGCGGGTAGAGGAAGCGCTGCCCGGCGAGCGAGATCTCCCCGAGGAAGTCGCCGAAGCGCGGGCGCAGCACCGCGAGGTACTCGTCGTCCGGCAGCGCGTTGATGGCGCGAGCGCGGTCGTCGCGCTCGCTCCAGACGATGGAACTGCGGTTGCCGGGCAGCGGCAGGATCGCCAGCGGCCCGGGCGGCATGAAGAACTGGTGTGCGACGCCCTCGTGCGGCTTCTCGTGGGCGATGGCGCAGACCAGCGCGGTCTGGCCGTAGCCCCAGCCGGTGCGCCGGATGCCGGCGCGGGTCGCGGTGCCGCTGCGCCGCCCATCGGCGCCCACCAGCAGCCGCGCGGTCAGAGTGCCGCCGCTGGCCAGCGTCACGGTAACGCCCTCGGCGGTGGTCTCCTGCGCGATCACCGTCTCGCCGGCGCGCTGCGCGACCAGCGGCTCGGCCTCCATCGCCGCCAGCAGGGCGCGGCGCAGGTAGCGGTCCTCGACCATCTGGCCCATCGGGCCTTCCTCGATCTCGGCGGAATCGAAATGCAGCCCGAGAAACACCTGCGCCTCGCCGACGCGCCCGTCGGTGACCTTGATCTCGTGCATCGGCTGGGCATGGGCCGCGAGCGTGTCCCAGAGCCCCAGCCGCGCCAGCATCCGCACCGAGGCCAGCGCCAGCGCGTAGCCGCGCCCGTCGAAATCGTCGCCGCTGCGGGTGTCCGCGGGCAGGGCGTCGATCACGATGCTCTTCAGCCCGGCCTTCGCCGCCGCCAGCGCCAGGGCGGGGCCGTTCAGCCCGCCGCCCACGATGAGGATGTCGCAATCATGTTCCATGGTCGCCAATATGCGCCCCCGGGCGGGATTGTCCATGCGCGGAGGTGCCGCTACGGTCGCGCCGAACAGCAGAGGATTTGGGTGATGAGCGACTGGACGGGCATGAGCGCGGCGGAGCTGGGGCGGGCAATCGGCAAGGGCGAGATCGACCCTGTGGCGCTGGCGCAGAGCTTTCTCGACAAGATCGGGGCGCACCCGCTGAAGGACCGCATCTACGCCCGCCTGACGCCCGAGCGCGCGCTGGCCGAGGCCGAGGCCGCCCGCGACCGCGCCGCCGCCGGCCAGCGCCGCTCGCCGCTCGACGGTGTGCCCGTCAGCTGGAAGGACCTCTTCGACACCGCGGGCGTGGCCACCGAGGCGGGCTCGAAGCTGCTCGCCGGGCGCATCCCGGACGAGGACGCCGAGGTGCTGAAGGTGGCGACCGCCATGGGGCTGGTGTGCCTCGGCAAGACCCACATGTCGGAACTGGCCTTCTCCGGGCTCGGGCTCAACCCGATGACCGCGACGCCGCCCTCGGTGAACGACGCGGACGCAGTCGCGGGCGGCTCGTCCTCGGGTGCTGCGGCCTCGGTGGCCTTCGGGCTGGCGGCGGCTGGCATCGGCTCGGACACCGGCGGCTCGGTGCGCATCCCGTCGTGCTGGAATGACCTCGTCGGTCTCAAGACCACCTCGGGCCGGGTCTCGCTCAAGGGCGTGGTGCCGCTGGCCGTGGGCTTCGACACAGTGGGCCCGCTCTGCCGCACTGTCGAGGACGCGGCGCTGGTCTTCGCGGCGCTCGAGGGCCGCACCGCGCCCGACCTCACCGGCGCCAGCGTCGAGGGCAAGCGCTTTGCCCGGCTGCGCACCATCGTCGAGGACGACCTGCGCGCCGAGCCCGCCGCCGGCTACGAACGGGCGCTGGCGAAACTGACCGGGGCCGGGGCCGAGATCGTCGATCTCGAGGTGCCCGAGGTCGCCATTCCCATGGCCGACGCGGGCATCCTCTACACCGGCGAGGCCTGGGCGCTCTGGGGCGAGGTCATCGAGGCCGACCCCGAGGCCATGTTCGCGCCGATCCGCGAGCGGTTCGAGAGCGGTCGCAGCGTCAGCGCCGCCGATTACATCCGCGCCTGGAACCGCATGATCGCCGCGCGCGAGGCCTGGGCGAAGGCCACCGCCGGCTTCGACGCGGTGCTCTGCCCGACCGCGCCGATCCTGCCGCCCAATGTCGCGAAGCTGCTCGAGGGCGGCGACTACTACGTGACCGAGAACCTGCTCGCGCTGCGCAACACCCGCGTCGGCAACGTCATGGGAACCTGCACCCTGACCCTGCCCACCGGCGTGCCCTCCTGCGGCATCTCGCTGATGTGCCCGCCCGACGACGAGGACCGCCTGCTGCGGCTCGGCGCGGGGGCCGAGAAGGCGCTCTCCTGACCCTTCATCTTGCCAGATAAACTCCGGGGGAGTCCGCGTCAGCGGACGGGGGCAGAGCCCCCTCCCGCGGCCCCGGGGCCGTTGGACGGCCCGAAGGAAAACACAAGGCAAAAAGCGGGCTTGCGCGCGTCGTGAGCCCCCTGCGGCATTCCCGCCACAGGCCCCGGCGGATGCACCTGCACGCTGGACGAAGCGGCGCCTCTTCCCGTATCTTCCCTTCAAAACGGGGCGTCGACGACCCCGAGAAGACAAGCAGTATCACAGGCACCAGAGGCAGAATTGCCCATGTTTCCCGAGCGGTTCTCGAACCTGCCGCCCTATGCGTTCCCGCGTCTGCGGGCACTTCTCGACGTGCATCCTGCGGGCGGGCCCACCATTCACATGACCATAGGCGAGCCCAGGCACGCCTTTCCGTCGTGGGTCGGTGACATCCTCGCGGCGAATGTCGCCGAGTTCGGCAAGTATCCCCCGAACGACGGCACGCCCGAGCTGCAGCAGGCCATCGCCGACTGGATAGCCCGCCGCTACGGCGTCGGCGTCGATCCGGCGACTCAGGTGATGCCGCTCAACGGCACGCGCGAAGGGCTCTACAACGCCGCCATGGCGCTCTGCCCCGAGACCAAGGACGGCAAGCAGCCCACGGTGCTGATCCCGAACCCGTTCTACCAGGTCTACGCGGTGGGCACGGTCTCGGTCGCGGCCGAGCCGGTCTTCGTCAACGCCACCCGCGAGACCGGCCACCTGCCGGATTACGAGAGCCTGCCCGACGAGATCCTCGACCGGGCGGCGCTGGCCTATATCTGCTCGCCCGCGAACCCGCAGGGCGCGGTGGCCTCGCGCGATTACTGGGAACGGCTCATCGCGCTGGCCGAGAAGCACGATTTCCGCATCCTCGCGGACGAATGCTATTCCGAGATCTACCGCGGCGAGGCACCTGCCGGCGCGCTGCAGGTGGCGACCGAGATGGGCGTCGACCCCGAGCGCGTGGTGATCTTCCACTCGCTTTCCAAGCGGTCGAACCTGCCCGGGCTGCGCTCGGGCTTCGTGGCCGCCGGGCCCGAGAGCATGAAGCGCATCAAGCAGCTCCGCGCCTACGCCGGCGCCCCGCTGCCGCTGCCGATCCAGCGCGTGAGCGAGAAGGTCTGGGCCGACGAGGCGCATGTGGTCGAGAACCGCGCGCTCTACCTCGAGAAGTTCGAGCTCGCCGACCGCATCTTCGGCAACGTGCCGGGCTACGAGCCGCCGCAGGCGGGCTTCTTCCTGTGGCTGCCGGTCGAGGACGGCGAGGCGGCGGCGCTGAAGCTCTGGACCGAGACGGGCGTGCGCGTACTGCCCGGCGCGTATCTCTCGCGCGACACGGACGCGGGCAACCCGGGCAAGGGGTATATCAGGGTGGCCCTCGTGGCCTCCCGCGACGAGACCGAACAGGGGCTCACGAGACTTCGTGACTGTCTCTATGGGCAATAAGAAAAACACGAGGCGAGCGATGGCATATCAGACACGGGGAAGAGACCCTCTCTTCGACAGCAACATGCAGGCGGCGATCGAGAAGCGCGGCAAGGAGCTGGCCGGCCTCGCACTCGTGGCCCTTGGACTGATGGCCGCGGCGATGATCGGGTCCTACACGCCGGACGATCCTTCCTGGCTGTCGGCAACGGACGCGCCGGTGCAGAACTGGATGGGCCGCATCGGGGCCTCCATCGCGGCGCCGCTGTTCATGATCGTCGGCTGGGGGGCCTGGGGCCTCGCGCTCGTGCTGCTCGTGTGGGGGCTGCGCCTCGCCCTCCACCAGGGCGAAGAGCGCGCGCTGTCCCGGATCGTCTTCGCCCCGATCTGGATCGCCCTCTCCGCCGTCTACGCCGCCGGTCAGGCCGTCGGGCCGGAATGGACCCACAGTTTCGGGCTCGGCGGGCTCTTCGGCGACATGATGATGGGCTCGGTGCTGGGCATGCTGCCGCTGGGGGCCGGCCTCGGGCTCAAGCTGGTCATGGTCGTGCTGGGCATCGGCATCGTCGCCATGGGCGCTTTCGTGCTCGGCTTCACCAAGACCGAGCTGCGCGGCCTCGGCCGCTTCCTGCTGGTAGGCTCGGTGATGGTCTATGCCACCATCCTCAACCTGCTTGGCCGCGGCGCGAGCTCGTCGGTCTCGGCGGCGCAGCGCATGCA
>NZ_JAATOS010000137.1:0-9529 GCF_011806505.1 Salipiger sp. HF18
AGGGGCAGGCGATGATCGGCGGCCTCGGCGTGGCGCTGGTCTGCCTCTTCATCCCGTTCCCGCACTGGAGCATCGCGCTGCTCGTGGCCACCGCCGCGGCAGCGGTCTTCGGGGCGCTCTGGGCGCTGATCCCGGCCTATCTGCAGGCAAAGCGCGGCAGCCATATCGTGATCACCACGATCATGTTCAACTTCATCGCCGCCGCGGTGCTGAACTACGTGCTGGTGAACGTGCTGCGGCCGCAGGGGGCGATGGACCCGGCCACCGCCACGTTCCCCGCCGCGACCCACCTGCCGACATTCCAGGAGATGTTCGCCACCGCCGACAACCCGCTGTTCCGCGGCTCGCCGGCCAACGTCACCTTCTTCCTCGCGGTGCTGGCCTGCGTCGGCTTCTGGTACCTGATCTGGCGCACCAAGCTCGGCTACGAGATCCGCGCCTTCGGTCATTCCGAGAGCGCCGCGAAATACGCCGGCATCTCGCCGGTGCGCATCACCATCGTCGCCATGCTGATCTCGGGCGGGCTTGCCGGGATGATGGCGCTCAACACCACCATGGGCGAGGCCGAGCGGCTGGTGATGAACGCCACCGAGGGCGCGGGCTTCATCGGCATCGCCGTGGCGCTGATGGGCCGGTCGCACCCGGTGGGCATCTTCCTCGCGGCGCTGCTCTTCGGCTTCCTCTACCAGGGCGGCGCGGAGCTCGCGCTCTGGACCAACATTCCCCGTGAGCTCATCACCGTGATCCAGGCGCTGGTGATCCTCTTCACCGGGGCGCTCGACAACATGGTGCGGATGCCGCTCGAACGCATCTTCCTGGCGACCTGGCGGAGGAACGGCTGATGGATTTCGCAACCCTCCTGCAGGTGCTCGATTCCACCGTGCGCCTCGCCACGCCGCTGCTGCTGGCCTGCCTCGCGGGCCTGTTCTCGGAACGCTCGGGCATCGTCGACATCGGGCTCGAGGGCAAGATGCTGGCCGCCGCCTTCGCCTCGGCCGCCATCGCCGCGGTCACCGGCTCGGTCTGGCTTGGCCTGCTCGCGGGGGTCGTGGCGTCGACGCTGATGAGCGGCATCCACGGGCTCGCCTCGATCACCTTCCGCGGCAACCAGCTGATCTCGGGCGTCGCGATCAACTTCCTCGCCTCGGGGCTCACGGTGCTGATCGCGCAGGACTGGTTCGGGCAGGGCGGGCGAACGCCCTCGCTGATGGGCAGTGGCCGTTTCGAGCCGATCACCCTGCCGTTCGCGCAGGCGCTCTCCGGCGTGCCGGTGATCGGGCCGATCTACGCCGAGCTGATCTCGGGGCACTCGATCCTCGTCTACGTGGCCTTCCTGATGGTGCCGCTGAGCTGGTTCGTGCTCTACCGCACCCGCTTCGGCCTGCGCCTGCGCGCGGTGGGCGAGGCGCCCGAGGCGGTCGACACCGCCGGCGTCTCGGTGGTCGGGCTGCGCTACGCGGCCATCGTCATCTGCGGCGTGCTCTGCGGCCTTGCGGGCGCCTATCTCGCCACCGGCCTGCAGGCCGGATTCGTGCGCGAGATGACAGCGGGCCGGGGCTACATCGCGCTCGCGGCGCTGATCTTCGCCAAGTGGCGGCCATGGTACGCGCTCTTCGCCTGCCTGCTCTTCGGCCTGCTGCAGGCGGTGGCGCTGCGCTTCCAGAACATCGACCTTGGCGGCATCACCATTCCGGTGCAGGTCATGGACGCGCTGCCCTACATCCTCACGGTGATCATCCTCGCGGGTTTCGTCGGCAAGGCCATCCCGCCGCGCGCCAGCGGCGAGCCCTACCAGAAGGAACGCTGAGCTTCCCTATCCGTCCCCGAGGCACTATCCCGGGGGCGGACAGCGAAAGGAGCAGGCCATGCGCGTGATCTTCATGGGAACGCCGGATTTCTCGGTGCCGGTGCTCGAGGCCCTGGTCGCGGCCGGGCACGAGATCGCCGCGGTCTACTGCCAGCCGCCGCGCCCTGCGGGACGTGGCAAGAAGGACCGCCCGACGCCGGTGCACGCCCGCGCCGAGGCGCTGGGGCTCGAGGTGCGCCACCCGGAACGGCTGCGCTCGGCCGAGGAGCAGGAGCGCTTTGCCGCGCTCGGTGCCGACGTGGCGGTGGTCGTGGCCTACGGGCTCATCCTGCCGCAGCCGGTGCTGGATGCGCCGAAGCACGGCTGCCTCAACATCCACGCCTCGCTGCTGCCGCGCTGGCGCGGGGCCGCGCCGATCCACCGGGCGATCCTGTCGGGCGATGCCGAGACCGGCGTCTGCATCATGCAGATGGAGGCGGGGCTCGACACCGGCCCGGTGCTGCTGCGCGAGGCGACCAAGATCGGCGCCGAAGAAACCACGGGCGAGCTGCACGACCGGCTCAGCGCCATGGGCGCGCGGCTGATCACCGAGGCGCTCGACCGGCTCGACGGGCTCGCGCCGGAGGTGCAGCCCGAAGACGGCGTTACCTACGCCCAGAAGATCGACAAGGCCGAGGCCGCGGTGGACTGGTCGCGTCCGGCCACCGAGATTTCGCGGCAGATCCGCGGGCTGGCGCCGTTCCCCGGCGCCTGGACCACGCTGGGAGGCGAGCGTATCAAGCTTCTTGGCGCGCGGGTCGTGGCGGGGCAGGGGGCGCCGGGCACGGCGCTTGACGACGGCTTTACCATCGCCTGCGGCGAGGGCGCGGTGCAGGTGACCCGGGCGCAGCGCGCGGGCAAGGGCGTGCAGGAGGCCGAGACCTTCCTGCGCGGCATGGCCATTCCGCGCGGCACGGTGCTGGGCGCGATTCTGGGCGCGGACTGATGCGCCCGGGCCCCGACGCTCCGACCCAGCGGCAGAGGAGATAGACCATGCCCGTCGTCTGGCTGATCATCGTCGGAGCCGCCGCCGGCTTCCTCGCAACCCGCGTCATGCGGGTGAACCTCGGCGTGGTCGAGACCGTGGGGCTTGGCATCGCGGGCGCCGTCATCGGCGGGCTGGGGCTGCGCTTCCTCATCGCGGTGACCGGTGCGCTGGCGGGGCTCGTGGGCGCGGTGCTGGGGGCGATCCTGCTGATCTGGCTCTGGCAGATCTACATGCGCCGCTGAGGCGCCCTCGCCCTCAACCCCCGTGCGCGGCGCAGGGGGGCTGTGCGTCTCCGCGAAGACCCTGCGCATGGGGGCGGAATTGCCGGATGCGCCTCCGCACCTATTTTCTCCTGCAAAGCACAGGAGAGAACGATGGGTTTCCTCAAGGACGGCGAATGGAAAGATCGCTGGGACTACAACAAGGGTGACGGCTCCTTCGAGCGCTGGAACACCGAGTTCCGCAGCTGGATCACGCCGGACGGAAGCGCCGGGCCGAGCGGCGAGGGCGGTTTCGAGGCCGAGTCCGGCCGCCACCACCTCTATGTCAGCCTTGCCTGTCCCTGGGCCCACCGGACGCTGATCTTCCGCAAGCTGAAGCAGCTCGAAAAGGTCATCAGCGTCAGCGTGGTGCATCCCGAGATGCTGTCCGACGGCTGGTCCTTCAAGGACGACTTCGAGGGCGCCACCGGCGACACGCTCATGGGCCTGGCCTTCCTGCGCGACGTCTACCTGCAGGTCGATCCGAAGATGTCCGGCCGGGTCACCGTGCCGGTGCTCTGGGACAAAAAGCGCGAGACCATCGTCTCGAACGAGAGCGCCGAGATCATCCGCATGTTCAACTCGGCCTTCGACGGCATCACCGGCAACACCGACGACTACTGGCCGGAGTCGCTGCGCGAGGCCATCGAGCCGATCAACGAGTGGATCTACGACACCGTGAACAACGGCGTCTACAAGGCCGGCTTCGCGACCTCGCAAGAGGCCTATGACGCCGCCGTCGGGCCGCTGTTCGACACGCTGGACTGGATCGAGGAGCGCCTCTCGCGCCGCCGCTACCTGATGGGCGAGCGCATCACCGAGGCCGACTGGCGGCTCTTCACCACTCTGATCCGCTTCGACCACGTCTACGAATGCCACTTCAAGTGCAACAAGCGGCGTATCGTCGACTACACCAACATCTGGGAATACACCCGCGAGCTCTACCAATGGCCAGGGGTCGCCGAGACCGTGAACTTTGATCACATCCGGCGCCACTATTACTACAGCCACGACATGATCAACCCGAACCGGATCGTGCCCATAGGCCCCGATCTGGACCTCCGGGCGACGCACGGGCGCGACCGGCTGGCCGCCGCCTGAGCGGCGCCTCAGCCCTCGGCCGCCTGCGCGTAGTGCTCGACCATGGTGGCGAGATCCGAGGGCGAGGTGGCGCTCGGCAGGTAGGCGCAGGCGTTGGCGCAGTGCTGGAAGATCGACCCGTCCGAGAAGAACGAGGTGTTGGTGACGAAGATCACCTGCGTGTCGGGCTGACGGTAGCTGGCGAAATCCGCGACCGCGAGCGCGCTGCCCTCTTCAAGCACGAGGTCGAGCACGATGACGCTGAACGGGATCTCGTGCAGCAGGTCGGTGGCGGTATCCTGCGTATCTGCGGTGTAGACGACGGCACCCATCCGCTCGAGGTGCCGGCGCCAGACAGCGGCCAAATCCTTGCTGCTTTCGACGATCAAGACGTTCATGATTGCCTCCAATGAGGCCGCGAAAATGCCCGTGGCTACTGCTACCGTTTTCCGTTCGACTTCTAAACAAATGTTTAACGAACTCGTAAATAAAGTGAACAAAAAGCAAACACAGGCGGGATCCCGCTTCTTGCGCTGTTGAAACGGGCTGGTACTGTGCCGCGAAACTGGCGACGAGGTCCCGATGCGCAGCCTTCCCCTCATCATAGCCCTCCTTCTCCCCGGTGTCGCCGCCGCGCAGGAGGCGACCTGCGGGGGCAATTTTTCGGCCTTCGTCTCCGGGCTGAAGGACGAGGCTGTGGCGATGGGCCACGACGCGGCGACGGTCGATGCCTTCCTCTCCGGGGTGCGGCTGGACCAGCGCGTGATGGAGCGTGACCGTGGGCAGGGGATCTTCCAGACCCCGTTCATCGACTTCTCGCGCAAGCTGATCAGCCAGGACCGTCTCGACCGCGGCCGCGGGCTGGCCGAGCGCTGGGACGAGGTCTTCACCCGCATCGAAAGCGACTACGGCATCGCGCGCGGTGTGCTGCTGGCGTTCTGGGCCTTCGAGACCGACTACGGCACCTTCCAGGGCGATTTCAACACGCTGAACGCGCTGGTGACGCTGGCCCATGACTGCCGCCGCCCCGAGATCTTCCGCCCGCAGATCTTCGCGGCGCTCGAGCTCTACGAGCGCGGCGATTTCGATCCGTCCAGGACCACCGGCGCCTGGGCGGGCGAGATGCTGCCCAAGGACATCCTCGAGAACGGCATGGACGGCGACGGCGACGGGCACGTGCTGCTCAAGACGTCGGCCCCCGACGCGCTGTTCTCGGGCGCCAAGATGCTGGCCTCGCTCGGCTGGCGCTACGGCGAGCCGTGGCTGCAGGAGGTGGTGCTGCCCGCGAATCTCGACTGGTCGCTCACCGGGCTCGAGACCACCATGACCGTGGCTGAGTGGGAGCGCCTCGGCGTCGCCGCCCGCGACGGCGCGCTGGACGACGGGCGGCTCGAGGCCTCGATCCTGTTGCCGCAGGGGCGCGGCGGGCCGGCCTTCATGGCCTACCCGAACTTCCGGGTCTATTTCGAGTGGAACCAGAGCTTCGTCTACGTGACCACGGCGGCCTATTTCGCCACCCGGCTCGAAGGTGCGCCGGTCTACGACGCGGGAAACCCGAATCCGGGGCTCTCGGGCGACCAGATGAAGCGGCTGCAGACGGCGCTGGCCGGGCGCGGTTACGACGTCGGTGCCATCGACGGAATCCTCGGCGCCGGAACCCGCGCCGCGGTGCGCGACATGCAGGCGCAGCTCGGGTTGCCGGCGGACGGCTGGCCAACGCAGGATCTCCTGAACCGGCTCTGAGCGCAGGGAACCCGCGGGGCGTTTGCCGGTTGTTTCGGCATGATCAGAGATATCGTGCTTCCTGCCGCGCTGCTCGCGGTGGCTCAGGTAACGTTCTGCCAGCCCGAGGACACAGGCGCCAAGGACCCCGTCGTCACCGCGATTCCCGTCGCGATGTACGGGCGCTGGGGGCTCGTGCCGAACGATTGCGACCCAACGCGCGACGATGCCAAGGGCCTCATGAAGGTCTCGGTCGCGGCGCTTACCTTCTATGAATCCCGCGGCCTTCTCGAGGAGATAGAGGAGGCGAGCCCGACCCGGCTCGACGCCAGTTTCGCCTTCAGCGGAGAGGGAATGACGTGGGAGCGCCAGATTGTGCTCGAGCTCGACGAGGACGAGGCCACGCTCACCCGCAGCGAGACCGATCCGGACGCGGGACCGCTCGAACTGGTCTATTCCCGATGCGAATGATCGAAGGACGCGCGACCATGACCGAGGTGACCGAGCGTCCCGTGGGGACGCGCTATTTCGCGGCCTCGGCGACGGTGCCGAACAACCCGCTGCTCCCGGTGGTGATCCTGCGCGGCGCGTTCGCGCCCGCGCCCTCGGATGAGGTCATCGCGCGGATGGCAGCCAATGGCTGGGGCGGCGCGTGGGCGTGGACCGTGTTCGACTATCACCACTACCACCCCGACGCGCACGAGGCGCTGGCGGTGGCCTCGGGCGAGGCGCGGCTGCAACTCGGCGGGCCCGAGGGCGCCGAGCTTGCGGTGACGGCGGGCGACTGCCTCGTGCTGCCTGCGGGCACCGGGCATTGCCGCCTGTCGCAGAGCCGCGATTTCCGGATCTGCGGCGCCTATCCCCCGGGGCGGGAGCTTTTCATCACCCGGCAGGCCAACGCGCAGGCCAGCGCCGACGCCCCGGTGATCGCACAGGTGCCGCTGCCGCAGACCGACCCGATCCACGGCGCCGACGGCCCGCTGGTGCGGATCTGGGGCAGGGCACTCAGCCCGGGATGATCTCGAACTTCAGCACGTCGACCATGCCGCGGTCGGTGATCTTGAGCGAGGGGATCACCGGCAGGGCGAGGAAGGCGAGCTGCAGGAACGGCTCTTCCAGCGTCACCCCCAGCGACTGCGCCGCGGCGCGCAGCTCGACCAGCCGGTCGCGCACCTCCTCGAAGGGCGCAAGGCTCATGAGCCCCGCCACCGGCAGTGCCAGCTCGGCGAGGATCTCGCCCCCCTTCGCCACCACGAAGCCGCCCTCGATCTCGGAGAGCCGGTTCGCTGCCAGCGCCATGTCGTCGTAATCGACGCCCACGCAGGCGATGTTGTGGTGGTCGTGGCAGACGGTCGAGGCGATGGCCCCGGCCTGCAGCCCGAACCCCTTCACGAAGCCGGTGGCGACGTTTCCGTTCTTGCCGTGGCGCTCCGCCACGGCGATGCGCACGAGGTCGCGCGCGGTGTCGGGCCGCTTGTCGCCGTCTTCGATGGCGATGGTCTCGCGCAGGTGATCGGTGAGGATCTGGCCCTCGCGGATGCCGATCACGTCGGTCTCCTCGCGGTTGCCGGTGGCGCGGAACTGCTGCGGCGCAAGCTTGGGCGCCTTCACCGACGCGCGTCCAACCGGCGCCACCGTGCCGCGTGCGGCAAAGGCCGCGTCCCCGGCCTTTACGCCGCCCGCCAGCACCAGCTGCGCATGGCAGCCCTCGAGTGAGTCCACTGCCACGATGTCGGCGCGCTTGCCCGGCGCGATCATGCCCCGGTCCCTGAGCCCGAAGGCCTCGGCGGCCGAGAGCGACGCGGCGCGGTAGGCGGCCAGCGGCGGGGTTCCGAGCGCGATCATGGTGCGGATCATGTAGTCGAGGTGGCCGTGCTCGGCGATGTCGAGCGGGTTCCGGTCGTCGGTACAGAGGCACATGTAGGGCGCCGTGCGCTCGGTCAGCAGCGACCGCAGCGCCAGCATGTCCTTGGAGACCGAGCCCTCGCGGATCAGTACCCGCATGCCCTTGCGAAGCTTCTCCAGCGCCTCCTCGGCACTGGTCGCCTCGTGCTCGGTGCGGATGCCGGCGGCCACATAGGCATTCAGGTCCTTGCCCGAGAGCAGCGGGCAGTGGCCGTCGACATGGTCGCCGTCGAAAAGCCGCAGCTTCTTCATCGCTTCGGGATCGCGGAAGATCACGCCGGGATAGTTCATGAACTCCGCCAGCCCGATGCCCGACGGATGCCCCATGAGCTCCGCCAGATCCTCGGCCAGAAGCTCGGCGCCGGCGGTCTCCATGTGGGTCGAGGGCACGCAGGAGCTGAGCTGCACGCGGATGTCCATCAGCGTGTGTCGGCTGGCCTCCTGAAAGTAGCGGATGCCTTCGGCGCCGATGACGTTGGCGATCTCGTGCGGGTCGCAGATGGCCGTGGTGACGCCGCGCGGGGTCACGCAGCGGTCGAACTCGAAGGGCGTGACCAGCGAGCTCTCGATGTGCAGGTGGGTGTCGATGAAGCCGGGCACGAGGATCAGCCCGCTGACGTCGATGATCTCGCGCGCCTCGTAGTCGTCGAGGATGCCGACGATGGTGTCGCCGCAGATCGCCACGTCGCCGTCCAGCAGCTCTCCGGTCATCAGATCGAACAGCTTGCCGCCCCTCAGCACGAGGTCCGCCACCTCGTCGCCACGCCCCTGCGCGATCCGCGTCTCGAGCTCTGCCATCGTCCCGTGCCTCCGTCATTGTTGCGGCCAGAGTTGCACGCCACAGGGCCGAGCACCACACCCGAGGGGACGGGACCCGGTCGCGCCGGGGCGCTTTCGATTGTTTACATTTTTACCATTCAGAACCTGTTCATCCGATTTCGCGAAAAGCGCCGAAAGGCGAGATCTTGTAAGGGACAGGCTGAGATGAGTTTGCGTCTGATGATGCTCTGCGCAATTGCCCCGCTGCTGGCGCTGGCGCTTTTCTTCGCGGGACGAGAGGTGCACGTGCTCTCCCAGCACTCGCGCCATGCGACCCTTGTGTCGAGCGTTGCGGCACAGTCGCAGCAGGTCTCGGATCTCGTCCATGAACTGCAGAAGGAACGCGGCTACTCCGCAGGCTTCACCGCCTCCCGGGGCGGCAATTTCGCCGATGCGCTGGCGACGCAGCGCGGCGACACCGACCGCGTGCTCGAAGGCTTCGCCGCCAGTACGCCCGACATCCGCGAAATCGCCCCGGACGAGATTGGCGCCGCCGAGGACGGACTTGTCAGCCTTGCCGGGCAGCGCGCAGACATCGACGCCTTCGCGCTGACGGTGCCCGAGCTTGCGGGATATTACACCGGCATCATCGACCACCTGCTCGCGGCGTCGAGCCGGATCCGACTTGGCGCCGGTGTCGACCGGGGGGCGCAGCTGATGGAGGCGGCAGAGCTCCTGTCGCTGGCCAAGGAAAGCGCCGGTCTCGAGCGGGCGATGGGTGCCACCGGCCTCGGCGCGCCCGAGTTTCCTGAGGCGGTGCACCGGCGATTCACCGAGCTCGGCGCCCGCCAGCGCGCCTTCCTCGCCCGCGTCGGAGGGGTGCTGGGCGACCCGGAGTTCGTCACGGCGCTGCGCGCCCGCCCGGCGGCGCAGGCGGTCGAGCCGATGCGCGACGCCATCGCCGCGCTG
>NZ_JAATOS010000138.1:0-9456 GCF_011806505.1 Salipiger sp. HF18
CGGATATGACCCAACGACTGGATCACCAGCGGGTGCAGGCCCTCGCCGCCCGCCTCGATGAAGGCGATGAGCTGGCTGCGCATCCGCGGTTCCCAGAAGTCGTTGATGTGGGCGGCCACGTCCTCGGCGCCGTGATCGCCGGGCTGGCTGGCAAAGAAGGTGGCGATCTGGTTGGCCATCATGACCATTTTCTCAGGCGACATGGCTCTCTCCATCCACGATGCGCTCGGGGGCGGCATAAAGGTCGAATCCGCCGCCCCGGGCGAAGGCGGCAAGCGTCAGGCCCGCGGCCTGCGCGGTCTCGAGCGCCAGCGCGGTCGGGGCGGATACGGCGATGAGGATCGGGCAGCGGGCGAGCACGGTCTTCTGGACCATGTCGACCGAAACCCGGCTGGTCAGCACGAAGGCGCCCTCGGCCGGGTCGAGCCCCTGCCGCACCATCGCGCCGATGAGCTTGTCGAGCGCGTTGTGCCGCCCCACGTCCTCGCGCGCCATGACGATGCCCTCGCCGGGGCGCAGGAAGCCCGCGGCGTGGACGGCGCGGGTCTGGTCATGCAGCGGCTGGTGGGCGCGCAGAAGGTCGGTCGCCTGCGCCACCTCGGCACGGCCGAGCCTCGGACCGCGGGCGGGCAGTCGGGGCAGGGGGCGCAGCGCCTGCTCGAGCGAGTCGATGCCGCAGAGCCCGCAGCCGGTGGGCCCCATCAGGCTGCGCTGGCGCTCCTTCAGGGCCGAGCCGCGCTCGGTCCTGAGCCAGATCCGCGCCTCGATGCCGCGCGCATGGGTCACCGTCTCGAACTCGGCCACGTCGGAGAGCTCGGAGATGATCCCCTCGCTCAGGGCGAAGCCGTAGGCGAAATCGGCGATGTCGTCCGGCGTCGCCATCATCACCGCCTGCGTCGAGCCGTCGAAGACCAGCGCGACAGGCACCTCTTCGGGCAGGGCGCGCGTCACCGGGCGCACGGCGCCACGATGCACCGCCAGGCCCGGCCGGCTGATGCAGCGCGCACTCATTCCGCCGCCGGCAGGATACGTCGCGAGCGTTCGGCCTGCGCGGCGTAGTCCTCTTGCCAGTCGCTCGGCCCGTTGCTGGGCGCGACCTGAACGGCGGTCACCTTGTATTCCGGGCAGTTGGTGGCCCAGTCCGAGTAATCGGTGGTCACCACGTTAGCCTGCGTGTCCGGGTGGTGGAAGGTGGTGTAGACCACGCCGGGGCTCACCCGGTCGGTGATCGTCGCCACCAGCGTCGTCTCGCCCGAGCGGCTGGCCAGCTTGACCCAGTCGCCGTTCTTGAGGCCGCGGTTCTCGGCGTCATGCGGATGGATCTCGAGCATGTCCTGCTCGTGCCAGACGCTGTTGGCTGTGCGCCGGGTCTGGGCGCCCACGTTGTACTGCGACAGGATCCGGCCGGTGGTCAGCAGCAGCGGGAAGCGCGGCCCGGAGCGTTCGGCGGTGGCGACGTACTCGGTCACGATGAACCGGCCCTTGCCGCGCACGAAGCCGTCCACGTGCATGAGCGGCGTGCCCTCCGGGTGCTCGCCGTTGCAGGGCCACTGGACCGAGCCCTTCTCGTCGAGCAGGTCGTAGGTGACGTTGGCGAAGCTCGGCGTGGTGGCGGCGATCTCGGCCATGATCTGCTCGGGGTGGGTATAGGCCCAGCCCGCGCCCATGGCATTGGCGAGCATCTGCGTCACTTCCCAGTCCTCGTAGCCGTTCTTCGGGGCCATCACCTTGCGCACGCGGTTGATACGACGCTCGGCGTTGGTGAAGGTCCCGTTCTTCTCGAGGAAGGACGAGCCCGGCAGGAAGACATGCGCGTAGTTGGCGGTCTCGTTGAGAAAGAGGTCATGCACGATGACGCATTCCATCGCGGCAAGCCCCGCGGCCACGTGCCGGGTGTCCGGGTCCGACTGCAGGATGTCCTCGCCCTGGCAGTAGAGCCCCTTGAAGGTGCCCTCGACCGCGGCGTCGAGCATGTTGGGGATGCGCAGGCCGGGTTCGGGGTCGATGGTCACGCCCCACGCGTCCTCGAAGACCTTGCGGACCTCGGGCAGCTTCACGTGGCGATACCCCGGCAGCTCGTGCGGGAAGGAGCCCATGTCGCAGGAGCCCTGCACGTTGTTCTGGCCCCGCAGCGGGTTGACGCCCACGCCCTCGCGGCCGATGTTGCCGGTCATCATGGCGAGGTTCGCCAGCGCCATGACCGTGGTCGAGCCCTGGCTGTGCTCGGTGACGCCGAGGCCGTAGTAGATCGCCGCGTTGCCGCCCTTGGCGTAGAGCCGTGCCGCCGCGCGAAGCTCCTGAGCGTTGACGCCGGTGAGCAGCGCGGTGCTTTCGGGGGCGTGGCGCTTGTCCGAGACGAACTCGACGAACGCCTGGAACTCGTCCCAGTCGCAGCGCTCGCGGATGAAGGCCTCGTCATAGAGCCCTTCGGTCGCGATCACATGCGCCAGCGCGGTGACCACGGCGACGTTGGTGCCCGGGGTCAGCGGCAGGTGATGCGCGGCCTCGATGTGGGCCGATTTCACCATGTCGATGCGGCGCGGGTCGATGACGATGAGCTTCGCGCCCTGCCGCAGCCGCTTCTTCAGCCGCGAGGCGAAAACCGGGTGCCCGTCCGTCGGATTGGCGCCGATCACCAGCGCCACGTCCACCTGCTCGACCGAGTCGAAATCCTGCGTGCCGGCAGAGGTGCCGAAGGTCTGGCCGAGCCCGTAGCCGGTGGGTGAGTGGCAGACCCGTGCGCAGGTGTCCGTGTTGTTGTTCATGAAGACCGCGCGGGTGAGCTTCTGCACGAGGTAGGTTTCCTCGTTGGTGCAGCGGCTCGAGGTGATCACGCCCAGGCTCTTGCGCCCGTGCTTCTCCCGGATCGCCTGCATCCGTCCGGCGGCGAAGGCCAGCGCCTCGGACCAGGAGACCTCGCGCCACGGCATGTCGATGCTGTCGCGGATCATCGGGTTGAGGATGCGGTCCGGGTGCTCGGCGTAGCCATAGGCGAAGCGGCCCTTGACGCAGCTGTGGCCGCGGTTGGCCTTGCCGTGCTTCCACGGAGTCATGCGCACCAGCTGATCGCCGTTGAGCTCGGCCTTGAACGAGCAGCCGACGCCGCAATAGGCGCAGGTGGTCACCACCTCGCGGTCGGGGGTGCCAAGCTCGGCCACGCTCTTTTCCTGCAGGGTCGCGGTGGGGCAGGCCTGCACGCAGGCGCCGCAGCTCACGCAATCCGAGGCCAGGAAATCGTCACCGGCGGCGCCCGCCGACACGCGGCTGTCGAAGCCTCGGCCCTCGATGGTCAGCGCGAAGGTGCCCTGCACCTCTTCGCAGGCCCGCACGCAGCGCGAGCAGACGATGCACTTGGAGGGGTCGTAGGTGAAATAGGGGTTGCTCTGGTCCTTCGGCATATACAGCGGATTCGCCTCGCCGTCGGGCATCCGCAGCCGAGCCTCGGATTGCGACCGTGCGCCGGTGCCGGAGGGGTCGAAGTGATTGTCGCCGGGGGTGTAGCGCACGTCCCGCAGGCCGACCATGCCGGCCATGTCCTGCAGCTCGCAATCGCCGTTGGCGGCGCAGGTCAGGCAGTCGAGCGGGTGGTCCGAGACGTAAAGCTCCATCACCCCGCGCCGGATCTTCTTCACCTTCGAGGACTGGGTGTGCACCACCATGCCCGCGTGCACCGGCGTGGTGCAGGAGGCGGGGGTGCCGCGCCGGCCCTCGATCTCGACCACGCAGAGCCGGCAGGAGCCGAAGGCCTCGACCGAGTCGGTGGCGCAGAGCTTCGGCACCTTGATGCCCGCTTCCATGGCTGCCCGCATCACCGAGGTGCCCGCGGGCACCGTGACCTCGATGCCGTCGATCGTCAGGTGAACCGGTTTGCCCGCCTTGGCCGGCGTTCCCATGTCCCGGTCGTCCCAGGGAATGATGAAATCCTTCATCGCGCATCCTCCCGCGGTTTTGTCTCGCCGCAAATGTTCCGGGTAAGCCCGCGCCCCGCGCGGACGGGGGCAGCGCCCCCGGCCCGGTTGCCCCGCGTCGGCGAGGCCAAGTTCGTCACGGTCCCCGTGCCGCTCATTCTGCCGCTTCCCGGACTGCCCCGAATTCCTCGGGGAACAGCCGCAGGGCCGACATCACCGGGTAGGGGGTGAACCCACCCAGCGCGCAAAGCGAGCCGTCCTTCATGGTCTCGCAGAGGTCGGTCAGCAGCGGCACGGCCTCGGCGTCGCCCGCGGCGATCCGGTCGAGCGTCTCGACGCCGCGCACCGCGCCGATGCGGCAGGGCGTGCACTTGCCGCAGCTCTCGACGGCGCAGAACTCCATTGCGAAGCGCGCCATGCCGAGCATGTCGGCGGTGTCGTCGAAGACCACGAGACCGGCGTGGCCGATCAGCGCGCCTTCGCCGTCGAACTCCTCGTAGCCGAAGGGCGTGTCGAACTGGTCGGTGACGAGGTAGGCGCCCAGCGGGCCGCCGACCTGCACGGCCTTCACCGCGCGGCCCGAGGCGGTGCCGCCGCCAAGATCCTCGACGATCTGGCCAAGCTTCATGCCGAAGGCGGTCTCGAAGAGGCCGCCGTGCCGGACGTTGCCGGCGATCTGCAGCGGGATCGTGCCCTTCGACCGGCCGAGGCCGAAGTTCGCGTAGAACTCGGCGCCCTTCTCGAAGATCACCGGCACGGTGGCGAGCGAGATCACGTTATTCACCACGGTGGGCTTGCCGAAGGCGCCTTCGAGCGCCGGCAGCGGCGGTTTGGCACGCACCACGCCGCGCTTGCCCTCGAGCGAGTTCAGCAGGGAAGTCTCTTCACCGCAGACATAGGCGCCGGCACCGACGCGGACCTCGAGCTCGAAGGCTTTGCCCGAGCCAAGCACGTCGGGGCCCAGCACGCCGGCGGCGCGGGCGATCTCGATGGCGCGGCGCATCACCGCCACCGCGTCGGGATATTCCGAGCGGGTGTAGACGAAGCCCTTGGTGGCGCCGCAGCCGATGCCGGCGATGGTCATGCCCTCGATCAGGCAGAACGGGTCGCCCTCCATGATCATGCGGTCGGCGAAGGTGCCGCTGTCGCCCTCGTCGGCGTTGCAGACGATGTACTTGCGGTCGGCATGCGCCATGCGCACCGTGTCCCACTTGATGCCGGTGGGGAAGCCTGCGCCGCCGCGGCCACGCAGGCCCGAGAGCTTCACCTCGTCGGTGATCTGCTCGCCGGTCATGCCAAGCGCGCGGCGCAGGCCGACGAGGCCACCGAGGGCTTCGTACTGTTCCAGCGAGAACGGGTCGGTGATGCCGCAGCGCGCGAAGGTGAGGCGGGTCTGCCGCTTCATCCAGTCGAGCTCGTCGGTCAGGCCGAGCGCCTTTTCGTGGCCGTCCTCGAACAGCGCGGAGACATCTTCGGGGGTCATCGGGCCAAAGGCCATGCGGCCCGCGGGCGTCTCGACCTCGACCAGCGGCTCCAGCCAGATCATCCCGCGCGAGCCGTTGCGCGCGATCTCGATCTCGACACCGCGCCTCAAGGCCTCGGCGCGGATCGCCGCGACCACCTCTTCGGCGCCAAGCGCCTTGGCGGCGCTGTCCATGGGAACCCAGATCTTCATGCTGCGCCCTCCAGAGCCTTCTCGAGCCGCGCCGCGTCGGCGCGAGCGATCAGCCGGTCATCCACCATCGCGGCGGGGGCGCAGGCGCAGAGCCCGAGGCAGTAAACCGCCTCGACCGTTACCAATCCGTCAGAAGTGGTGCCGCCCCAGCCGATGCCGAGCTTCTCGAGCACCGCGTCGGACAGCGCGTTCGCGCCCATCGACTGGCAGGCCTCGGCGCGGCAGATCTTGACCACGTGCCGACCGGCGGGGGCTTTGCGGAAATCATGGTAGAAGGACATCACCCCGTGCACCTCGGCCTTGGTGAGGTTCAGGGTCTCGGCGATCATCCCGAGCGCCGCTTCCGGCACGTGATCATAGGCCTCCTGCAGCGCGTGCAGGATCGGCAGCAGAGGCCCCTCGAGGTGCATCTGTCCGTCGATGAGGGCCTGGATCTCGTCGGCCGTCGGCTTTGAGTGGCGCATAAGGGCTTCTCCTCCTACGGTGGTCCCCTGTTCTGCCAGATCATTCATTGTCGATTCAATATCGTTATTCCGTTAAACGATAGTCAAATCCTATCAACGGGCCGGTCGGGAGAGCCCCTCGGTTTCGCGCAGAAGTGCCTGCAGCACGGGGGTATAGGGCTCCTGGTGCGGGGCAATGAGGCCCACGGTGGGGGCAGTGCCGCGCTCGCGCAGGGGGACCACCGCCAGCGGCTTGCCTTCGCAGAGGAAGCGGGCGAGATCGTCGGGCAGGATCGTCACCCAGTCGCCGTGCAGCACGTTGGCCACCAGCACCACGGTGGAGTTCGATTCAATCAGCGCCGCAGGGCCGACGCCGGCCTCCATGAAGTGCCGGTTGATGATGCGCCGGTTCTGCATGTCCGGGGTCAGCAGGCAGAGCCGCGCCTCCCCCAGCGCGTCCCAGCTCAGCGGCCCGCCCTTGGCGAGCGCGTGGTCGGGGCGGCAGACCAGCGTGTAGGCCTCGCGGTAGAGCGGCCGGGTGGTGACCCGCCCCAGGGGCTCGTTGTCGAGGTAGGAGATGCCGACGTCGATCTCGAGATCGTCGAGCATCGACAGGATTTCCGCCGAGGCCCGCGACAGGACGGTGAAGCTCACGTTGGGGTGGCGGTCGGTGAAACCGGTGACCAGCCGCGACGCCCAGGTGAGCGCGGTCGGGATCACCGCAAGCCGCAGGTGCCCGGCAAGCCCCTCGCGAGAGGCGCGCATCTCTTCGCGCAGGCGGCGGGTATCCCCGACGATCTGCCGGGCCCGGATCAGGGCGCGCTGGCCCTCGGGGGTCAGCCCGCCGAAGCGCGAGCCGCGGATCACCAGCTTCACGCCGAGCTGCTCCTCGAGCTGGCGGATGCCGGTGGACAGCGTCGGCTGGGTGATGCCGAGGCTCTCGGCGGCGCGACCGAAGTGCTTCTCCCGGGCGAGGGCGATGAGCATTTCAAGCTTGGGGATCATGTCTGTCTATCGAAACTGGGCATGACGATCCGTAGCAGACATTACTCTGATCGGGCAATCTGTCGCAGCCAGGGTGCCTATAACCCTATGGACTTCGAAAATCAGCACAATGAATGCATGTTTTCAGAGCCGAAATATTGAATAATGTTTCGGAGCACATAGTAAAAATAGGGCAAAGATTAACGACAAGCCTCACCCGCCGCTTCCTGCGCGGAGCTGGGCGGACAAGACGAAGGAACAGGGATGGTTTCAGCCAGCGGACTTCTGCCCGTTATGGTTCTATTGCCTTTTATCGGCGCGCTCGTGCCGGGGCTGATGATCCGTGCGGGGCGCAATGCCTGCGCAACGTTCACTGCCATTCCGACCCTGCTTGCGCTGATCCTGCTTGGCGTGATGGCCCCCGACGTGATGAACGGCGGGACCGTCACCGCGCGGATCGACTGGTTGCCGGGGCTCGGGCTCAACGCCAACTTCATGCTCGACGGGCTCGGCCTGCTGTTCGCGGGCATGATCCTCGGCGTGGGGCTGCTGATCATCCTCTACGCGCGGTTCTACCTCTCGGGCGATGACCCGATGGGGCAGTTCTACACCTATCTGCTGCTGTTCCAGGGCGCGATGCTGGGAATTTCGGTCTCGGACAACATCCTGCTGCTTCTGGTGTTCTGGGAGCTGACCTCGCTCTCGTCCTTCCTGCTCATCGGCTACTGGAAGCACCTGCCCGAGGGCCGCCAAGGCGCCCGAATGGCGCTGACCGTGACCGGAGCGGGGGGACTCGCGATGATCGCCGGGATGCTGATCCTCGGCAATATCGCGGGCAGCTACGACCTGTCGGTGATCCTCCAGCACGGCGACGAGATCCGCGCCTCGGAATACTACCTGCCGGCGCTGATCCTGATCCTGCTGGGCGCCTTCACCAAGTCGGCGCAGTTCCCCTTCCACTTCTGGCTGCCGCACGCCATGGCCGCACCGACCCCGGTCTCGGCCTACCTGCACTCGGCGACCATGGTGAAGGCGGGGGTCTTCCTGATGGCCCGCATGTGGCCGGTGCTCGCGGGCACCGAGGCGTGGTTCTACATCGTCTCCACCGTGGGGCTGATCACCATGGTGCTGGGCGCGCTGATCGCGCTCTTCAAGGACGATCTGAAGGCGCTGCTGGCCTTCTCGACCGTCAGCCACCTCGGCCTGCTGACGATGCTGCTGGGCTTCGGTACACCGATGGCTGCGACGGTGGCGGTGTTCCACATCATCAACCACCTGACCTTCAAGGCCACGCTCTTCATGTGCGCGGGCATCGTCGATCACGAGACCCACACCCGCGACATCAAGCGCCTTGGCGGGCTCGCGAGCCTTATGCCGATCACCGCGCTTATCGCGGTGGTGGCGGCGCTCTCGATGGCGGGGATCCCGCCGCTCAACGGCTTCATGTCCAAGGAAATGATGCTCGAGGAAGTGGCACACACCCACTGGTGGGGCGGCACCTGGCCAATCATCATCGTGGCCACCGCCGGCGCAATGCTGTCAGTCGCCTATTGCTTCCGCTTCATCGGCCATACCTTCTTCGGCCCGGTGCGCGACGACTATCCGCACCACCCGCATGATCCGCCCGCGGGCATGCTGGCAGCGCCCGCCTTCCTTGCGGTGATGGTGGTGGCCATCGGCCTCTTCCCGTCGCTGATCGCGGGCCCCATCGTCGACGTGGCCAGCGCCGCGGTCACCGGGGGCATTGCCGAGCACGTGCACCTGAAGCTCTGGCACGGGGTCACACCGGCGCTCATCATGTCCATCGTCGCGACCCTCGGCGGTGCCTTCCTGCTGTGGCTGCACCGCCCGCTCGACCGCGTCTGGCTGAGCACGCCGCGGCCCGAGGCCAAGGCGATCTTCGAGCGGCTCGTGGCCGTGGTCGAGCACGCCTCGCTGCGCTTTACCGAGATCACCCACAACGGCGCCATCTCGCGCTACCTCGCGATCTTCACCGTGGCGACCATCGTTCTGGGCTTCGCGGCCTACAGCGGAGGCGGCATGGCGCCGCCGACGCGCGGGCTGCTGCCGGTGCCGCCGCTCGTGGCCGTGGGCTTCGTGCTGCTGATGGTGGCCACCGCGGCCATCGTCACCATGCACCGAAACCGCTTCCGCGCGCTGATGCTGACCAGTGTGATCGGGCTCATGGTCTCGGCCGGCTTCGTCTACCTCTCGGCGCCGGACCTCGCGCTGACGCAGATCACCGTGGACACGGTGACCGTGCTGCTGATGCTGGTGGCACTGCATTTCCTGCCCAAGGACACCCCGAGCGAGAGCCCGACGATCCTCAAGGTCCGCGACGGCGCCATCGCGGTCGCGGCGGGTGCGGCGGGGGGACCGCCGGGCCACACCCTCCCGCTTCGCGGCCGCTCCCCCATCTCCGGCTACCCCCCCCCCCACCCCCCCA
>NZ_JAATOS010000139.1:0-9241 GCF_011806505.1 Salipiger sp. HF18
TCGCAAACACCATCGGCCGGCACACGGGTTCCGTGGCCGGCCCTTCCGCGTCTCCCGGCCCCTATAGGGTCAGGAATACCTCAATTGCGCCGCATGGTCCTTCGCGGGCAGGATAGGCTTGGGACCGCCAGACTTCGGCGGAGACCGTCATTTACCGGTCGCTTCCCGCCTGCATTTGCCGCCGTCCCCGTGGCGGCACCCTGTCGGAGCATTTGAGCCATGACCTTTCGTTCAAGAGTTCTCTGGTTGTCCGGGCTGATTGCCCTTGCCGCGTCCTTCGGCCTGTTGCCGCGGGGCGAGGTCTCGGGTCCCATCAGTTCACCGGTTGCAAAGGCGGTGGTCTTCCGCCTCTGAGCCCCCGGGGCCAGTCTGTTCAATCGTGCCCGCCCCGCGTCCGGCCCGTCCATTCTGACGGTACCCGGCGCGGGGCGGTGCACGTCAGCCGTCCTGTTTCCGGCGTGTGAAGTGCGTGGTGATTGGCATTCCCTCTCAGCAAACCGTGGGCGGCGCGCGGGTAAGGGAATCTTCACAGGTCTGAAGAAATCGTAAAGACGCGGCGTGTAGGCCCGTTGCCATGCAACGTCTCGTCCGAACGCTCCTTCTTCTCGCCCTGTGGCTCGCCATCGGCTGCACGCCGCCCCCGCCCGGCGGTCCGGCGCCCGCGACCGATGCGCAGCGTGCCGGGCTGGCGCTTGCCCTGCGCGCCATGAGCCCCGCCGTCGATGCCGATGAGGCACGGCGGCTCGCGGACGTGGCCTTCGACCATCCGCTGCTGCTCGCCCGCGCCTACGAGATCACCGACTCGCCCTTTGTGCACAACATCAAAGTCAATCGCGGCGAGAAGCCGCGCGGCCTCTGCTATCACTGGGCCGAGGACATGGAGACGCGGCTCCTGCAGGAAGAGTTCTGGACGCTGGCGATCCGCCGTGCCATATCGCCCGTGCGCCCGGCTAACCCGTTCGAGCACAGCACCGTCGTCGTCACCCCGCCCGGCGCTCCGCTTTCGGCCGGGATCATCCTCGACCCGTGGCGCTTTGGCGGGGTGCTCTACTGGACCCCGGTGACCGAGGACACGGGCCACGACTGGCGCCCGCGCAACGAGGTGCTGCGCGAAAAGCAGCTGCGCCGGCTCGCCTTGGCCGCCCGCTGAGCGGGGGCACATGTTAACCGCCTGTTGGGAGCCCATGTGCGAGGCTTGCGCATGCGAAGCCCCATCGGTGCCCTACTTCTGCTCGTCGTCCTCCTTGCCTGCGCCCCGCCGGCGCAGGCCCCGACAGTGTCGCGGCGCGATACGCTGGTCTCGGGCGTCACGGCGCTGGGGCCGGGTGTCGACCGGGCCGAGGCGATGCGGCTCGCCGACCTGATCTACGGGCCCCCGACCCGGAGCACCGTCGCGGGCGATGCGCTGGTGCCGCTGCCCGCGCCGGGTTTCACCTCGACCGGAAATTCGGTGACCTTCGCCAACCCGCGGACCTGCCAGACCCGCGCCTTCGCCCTGCAGAGGCGGCTCGCGGCCGAGCGCTTTCGCACGCTCGACATCCATCTCGCCACCTCGCCGATGCGCAACATGATGCCCGTCGACCACAGCGCCGTCGTGGTCACCGGCACCGCGCAGCCGCTGCAGACCGGGCTTCTGCTGGACCCCTGCCTTGGCGAGGCGGAGATGCGGGTGAGGCCGGTGTCCGACGACGTCGGCGCGCGCTGGCAGACCGGGACCGAGCGGGCATGGGACCGGCATTTCGGGCGGCGCCCGTGGTATGCGAGGGCACCGTTCTCGGTCACCGTGCGGCCGGGCGCACCGTGACCGGCCTGCGGCATCGCTTGGGCTTGACCTTTCCAGGGCCGGCGGCACTTTCTGGGCGGACACGCCGCATCTGCGGATGCCGCGCCGCGCGGGCCGCGCTCTGCGCCCGTTCCCCGAAGGTCGCCCCGAAAGCCCAAGCCGATGCCACACGATCACCACCATCACCACCACCATGTCGATCCGGCCGCAGGGGACGGGCGCCTGATCGGGGCGATCGCGGTCAACCTGCTGCTCACCGTGGCGCAGGTGGCGGGGGGCATCGTCTCGGGCAGCCTCGCGATGATCGCGGATGCGCTGCACAATTTCTCGGACGCCATCTCGCTGGTGATCGCGGCAGTGGCCCGCCGCATCGCCCGGCGCCCGGCCAGCGCCGAGATGCCCTTCGGCTATGCCCGGGCCGAGGTGGTGGCGGCGCTCGTCAATTACACCACGCTCATCGTGATCGGGGTCTACCTGGTGGCCGAGGCGGTGATGCGCTTCCTCGAGCCCGAGCCGGTTCGCGGCTGGATCGTGGTCATCATCGCGGGCGTCGCGCTGGTCGTCGACCTCGTCACCGCGCTGCTGACCTGGAGCATGTCGAAGGACAGCGTCAACATCCGCGCGGCCTTCCTGCACAACGTCGCCGACGCGCTGGGCTCGGTCGCGGTGATCGTCGCGGGCACGGTGATCCTGCTCTTCGGCTGGACCTGGGTCGATCCCGCGGTGACGCTGCTCATCGCCGGCTACATCCTGTGGATGGCCTTCGCCGAGATCGGCAGCGTCATCCGCATCCTCATGCTGGGCAGCCCGCCGGACCTCGCGCCGCGCGAGGTCATCGACGAGGTGCTCAAGATCGAGGGCGTGGGCGGCCTGCACAAGGCCCGCCTGTGGCAGATCGATGAACGCCGCGCCGCGCTGCAGGCCCATCTGGTGGTCGACGAGGGCGCCTGGGCCCGGGCCGACGCCATCAAGGGCGCCGTGAAGGAGCGCATGGAAACGCGCTTCGGGATCCACCAGGTGGTGCTCGAGATGGAGTGCGCGCGGCACGCCTGCGCGACCCCGCAAGAGTGGGGCGACGGCTGAGGCGACATGCCAAAACGCGGGCAGACCCTTGCGGCCCCGGGGGGGCGATACTAAGAATCTGTTAAGACCGACAGGATAGGCATTTCAGGACGAAAGCAGGCAGGCGACATGAAAGACCCCTTTGACACCTATATGAACACGCTCGTTCCCATGGTGGTCGAGCAGACCAGCCGCGGCGAACGTGCCTACGACATCTTCTCGCGCTTGCTGAAGGAGCGGATCATCTTCGTCTCCGGGCCGGTGCACGACGGCATGTCGAGCCTCATCGTGGCGCAGCTTCTGCACCTCGAGGCCGAGAACCCGGCCAAGGAAATCTCGATGTACATCAACAGCCCGGGCGGCGTTGTGACGTCGGGGCTCTCGATCTACGACACCATGCAGTACATCAAGCCCAAGATCTCGACGCTGGTGATCGGCCAGGCCGCCTCCATGGGGTCGCTGCTGCTGACCGCGGGCGAGGCGGGCATGCGCTTCTCGCTGCCCAACAGCCGCATCATGGTCCACCAGCCCTCGGGCGGCTACCAGGGCCAGGCCACCGACATCATGATTCACGCCGAGGAGACGCTGAAGCTGAAGCGCCGCCTCAACGAAATCTACGTGCGTCACACCGGCCAGACCCTCGAAAAGGTCGAAGCAGCGCTCGAGCGCGACAACTTCATGTCGCCCGAGGATGCCAAGGAATGGGGCCTCATCGACGAGATCGTCGAAAGCCGCGGTGCCGCGGAAGCGAGCAAATCGTGATCAGGCGCCCCGCCGCCACGGCGCGGCGGGGCGTTTTTCGGATTGTAGAGCGCAGGGCTGTGCCCTAAGCTTTGCGGAATTGGCGAAGACGATGGGCCTTTGGCTGGCACTCCGGTTCAGCCTAGAGAGAAACAGGCCCCGAAAGGTGTGACATGGCGACGAACTCCGGCGGCGACAGCAAGAACACACTCTATTGCAGCTTCTGCGGCAAGAGCCAGCACGAGGTGCGGAAACTCATCGCCGGGCCGACGGTCTTCATTTGCGACGAATGCGTCGAGCTTTGCATGGATATCATCCGCGAAGAGACCAAGGGCGCTGGCCTGAAGTCTTCCGAGGGCGTGCCCTCCCCGCGTGAGATCTGCGATGTGCTCGACGACTACGTGATCGGCCAGATGATGGCGAAGCGCGTGCTCTCGGTGGCGGTGCACAACCACTACAAGCGGCTCAACCACTCGCAGAAGTCCTCGGACATCGAGCTTGCGAAGTCGAACATCCTGCTGATCGGCCCGACCGGCTGCGGCAAGACGCTGCTGGCGCAGACGCTGGCGCGCATCCTCGACGTGCCCTTCACCATGGCCGACGCCACGACCTTGACCGAGGCGGGCTATGTCGGCGAGGACGTCGAGAACATCATCCTGAAGCTGCTTCAGGCCAGCGAGTACAACGTCGAGCGGGCGCAGCGCGGCATCGTCTACATCGACGAGGTCGACAAGATCACCCGCAAGTCCGAGAACCCCTCGATCACCCGCGACGTGTCGGGAGAGGGTGTGCAGCAGGCGCTTCTGAAGCTGATGGAAGGCACCGTGGCGAGCGTTCCCCCGCAAGGCGGCCGCAAGCATCCGCAGCAGGAATTCCTGCAGGTGGACACCACGAACATCCTGTTCATCTGCGGTGGCGCCTTCGCCGGTCTCGACCGGATCATCGCGCAGCGCGGCAAGGGATCGGCCATGGGCTTCGGCGCCGATGTGCGCGAGCCCGATGAGCGCGGCACCGGCGAGGTGTTCAAGGATCTCGAGCCCGAGGATCTGCTGAAGTTCGGCCTGATCCCGGAATTCGTCGGCCGTCTGCCGGTCATCGCGACGCTTGAGGACCTCGACGAGGACGCGCTCGTGACGATTCTGACCCAGCCGAAGAACGCGCTGGTGAAGCAGTACCAGCGCCTCTTCGAGATGGAGGACACGCAACTCAGCTTCACCGATGACGCGCTCTCGGCCATCGCCAAGCGCGCCATCGAGCGCAAGACCGGCGCTCGTGGCCTGCGGTCGATCCTCGAAGGCATCCTGCTCGACACCATGTTCGAGCTGCCGGGCATGGACGACGTGACCGAGGTGGTGGTGAACGAAGAGGCCGTGACCTCGGAGGCCAAGCCGCTGATGATCTACGCCGACCAGAAGAAGGAAGGCGCCTCAGCGGGCTGAGCCCCGGCGCAGGGAATTTCGAGAGGCGGGGGCAGTCCCCCGCCTTTTTCATGCGAGGACCACATGACCATCAAGAGAATCCACACGGGCAGCCCCTTCGAGGCCAAGATCGGCTATTGCCGCGCCGTCGTCGCCGGCGGCTTCGTGCATGTCGCCGGCACGGTCGGGCAGGGTGACACGGTCGAGGACCAGTGCCGCTCGGCGCTCGAGACGATCGGCAAGGCGCTGGCTGAGGCGGGCGCCAGCTTTGCCGACGCGGTGCGGGTGACCTACTACCTGCCAGACGCGGCCGAGTTCGAGCCCTGCTGGCCGATCCTCGTCGAGACCTTCGGGGCGAACCCGCCGGTCAGCACGATGATCGAGTGCAACCTGATCGACCCGAAATACCGGATCGAGATTGAGCTCACCACGCTGGCTCCCGCCGCGTAATCGCAGGCTTTTGCAGTGCCCCGCGCTGGACGCGGGGGCTGCAATTCGCCATAAGCGAAACAGGAAGATACTCGAGGAGTCGTCCATGGGCATTCTGAACTCGCTCCTGAAGGCCGTGACCTGGTGGAACGGTGCGACGCTCAACACGCTGATCTGGAGCAGCCGCCACGGCCATCGGGTCGGCGAGGATGAGCAGGGCAACACCTTCTACCAGAACAAGGACGGCAGCCGCCGCTGGGTTATCTACAACGGCGAGATCGAGGCGAGCCGGGTCAGCGCCGACTGGCACGGCTGGCTGCACCACACCTACGACGAACTGCCGACGGACAAGCCGCTGGCGCACAAGTCGTGGGAGAAGCCCCATATCGAGAACCTGACCGGCACGGCGCTGGCCTATGCGCCGCGCGGGTCGATCCGCCAGCCCAAGCCGATGCCGCGCTCGGACTACGAGGCCTGGAGCCCGGAATAACCTGATGACGACTTCCACGACAGAGGTGCTGGTCGGCGGCGCAGTGCTGGCGGCGGCCATCGCTTTCGCCGCCTATGCCGTGACGAGTACCGGGTTCAGCCTGACCGAGCACGGCTACCCTCTCACCGCCAGCTTCCGCTCTCTCGAGGGGATCACGGCGGGCAGCGACGTGCGGCTCGCGGGCGTGAAGGTCGGCACCGTGACCGGCATCTCGCTCAACCCCGAGACCTACCGCGCCGACATGGCGCTGAGCGTTCAGGACGGGGTCCAGATCCCCGACGACAGCGCCATCGTGATCTCGTCCGAAGGGCTGCTGGGCGGCAATTTCGTCGAGATCAGCCCCGGCGGTTCGATGTTCTACTACGAGGCCGGCGACGAGATCCTCGACACGCAGGGCTCGGTCAGCCTGATCTCGCTGCTGCTGAAATACGTGGCCGGGGGCAACGAATGATCCGCGCACTTGCGCTTTCCCTCTGCCTCTCGGCGACGGCGCTTTCTGCGCAGGAGGCAACCAGCAGTGGCTCCGGCGCCGTGCTGCGCGGGCTCGACAAGCTCACGGGGCGCGCCTCGGACATCGAGCTCGGCACCGGCCAGACCGCGCAGTTCGGGCGTATCGAGATTTCCCTCGCCGAATGCCGCTACCCGGTCGGCAATCAGGCGGGCGACGCCTTCGCCTTCCTTACCGTGCGCGAGGCCGGGCACCCGGACCCGGCGTTCCGCGGCTGGATGGTGGCCTCGTCCCCGGCGCTCAACGCCATGGATCACCAGCGCTACGACGTCTGGGTGTTGCGCTGCACCAGCTCGTGACCTGACCGCGCAAGCGGCGTCCCGCTGAAATCCGCGGTTCTCGTCAACGCATCCTGCAACCGCGCGCGGTAGTCCGTGCGGGTGATCTCGATGCCGCCCATCGACGCGAGATGCTCGGTCAGGAACTGGGTGTCGAACAGCGTGAACCCGGCCTCGCGCAGCAGGTCGAACATCCAGCACAGCGCGATCTTCGACGCATCGCGGCGGCGCGAGAACATAGACTCACCGCAGAAGGCCGCCCCGATCTCTAGCCCGTAGATCCCGCCGGCAAGCTTGTCGTCCATCCAGACCTCGAGCGAATGGGCAAGGCCGCGCTCGTGCAGTTCAAGGAAGAGGGCGCGGATCTCCTGGTTAATCCAGGTCTCGCGCCGGTCGGCGCAGCCGTCGATGACACCGGCGAAATCCGCGTCGACGGTGATCCGGTAGTCGTCGCGGCGAAGTCTGCGGGCCATGCTGCGCGAGATGTGCAGCCCCCGGATCGGCAGGATTCCCCGCCGCCGCGGATCGACCCAGAACAGCTCCGGGTCGTCGCGGTGCTCGGCCATCGGGAAGATGCCCGAGCGATAGGCCTGAAGCAGGAGCCCCGGGGTGATGCTCATCCCCGGCGCTCCGTGAGCGCCCGCGGCGTATATCCGCGGTGCGCCCCTGTCATTTGGCCGAGAACGGGTCCGTTGCCAGCCACTTCTCGAGCCAGTGAATGTTGTAGTTGCCCGCGAGGATGTCTTCCTGCCCGAGCAGCGCGTGGAAGAGCGGGATTGTGGTGTCCACCCCGTCCACGATCAGCTCGCCCAGGGCCCGGTCGAGCCGTGCCAGCGCCTCGTTCCGGTCGCGCCCCTTGACGATCAGCTTGCCGATGAGGCTGTCGTAGTAGGGCGGGATCGAGTAGCCCTGATAGAGCGCGGAATCCATCCGCACGCCAAGTCCGCCCGGCGCGTGATACTGGGTGATCTTGCCGGGGCAGGGGGTGAAGTTCGGCAGCCGTTCGGCGTTGATCCGGACCTCGATGGCGTGGCCGTCGATGGTCAGGTCTTCCTGGGTGAACGACAGCGGGTAGCCCTCGGCCACGCGGATCTGTTCGCGCACGAGGTCCACGCCGAAGATCGCCTCGGTCACCGGGTGCTCCACCTGCAGGCGGGTGTTCATCTCGATGAAGTAGAACTCACCGTCCTCGTAGAGGAACTCGACGGTGCCCGCGCCCGAGTATTTCAGGTCGGCGACCGCCTTGGCGCAGGTCGCACCGATGCGGTTGCGCTCTTCCTCGGTGATGCAGGGGCCGGGAGCCTCTTCGAAGACCTTCTGGTGGCGGCGCTGCAGCGAGCAGTCGCGCTCGCCGAGGTGCACCGCGTTGCCCTTGCCGTCGCCGAAGACCTGGATCTCGATGTGGCGCGGCTTCTGAAGGTACTTCTCGATGTAGACCTCGTCGTTGCCGAAGGCCGCCTTGGCTTCGGCCCGCGCGGTCTGGAAGGCGCGCTCCATCTCGGCTTCGCTGGTGGCGACCTTCATGCCGCGACCGCCGCCGCCGGCGGTGGCCTTGATGATCACCGGGTAGCCGAATTCGGCGCCGATCTTCTTGGCCGAGTCGACGTCGGGAACGCCGCCGTCAGAGCCGGGCACGCAGGGCACTCCGAGCGCCTTCATCGTGTCCTTGGCGGTGATCTTGTCGCCCATGACGCGGATGTGCTCGGCCGAGGGGCCGATGAAGGTAAGGTCGTGGTCCTCGACCATCTGCACGAAGCGTGCGTTCTCGGAGAGGAAACCGTAGCCCGGGTGGATCGCCTGGGCGCCGGTCACTTCGCAGGCCGAGATGATGGCGAGCGGCGACAGGTAGCTGTCGGTCGAGGGCGCGGGGCCGATGCAGATGGTCTCGTCGGCCATGCGCACGTGCATGGCGTCGGCATCTGCGGTCGAATGAACGGCCACGGTGCTGATGCCCATTTCGCGGCAGGCGCGTATGACGCGCAGCGCGATCTCGCCTCGGTTGGCGATGAGGATCTTGTCGAACATGGTCCGCCCCTTACTCGAGGATGACCAGCGGCGCGCCGTATTCGACTGGAGCGCCGTCCTCGACGAGGATGCGCTTCACGGTGCCAGCGCGCGGTGCGGGGATGTGGTTCATGGTCTTCATCGCCTCGACGATCACCAGCGTGTCGCCCTCGCGCACCTGCTGTCCGACCGCGATGAACGACGGTGCGCCGGGTTCCGGCTGCATGTAGACCGTGCCGACCATCGGCGAGGTCACGGCGCCTGGATGCGCTGCGGGGTCCTCGGGGGCGGCTTCTGCGGCCGGGGCCGGGGCGGCTGCGGGGGCTGCTGCCATGGGCGCTGCCGGGACCGCGTATTGCGCCGGGGCGGGTGCGGCCTGCGGCTGGACGCGGCTCACGCGGACGTTGAGGCTGTCATCCTCGCCGTAGTCCCGCTTGACTTGAAGCTCGGTCAGGTCGTTATCCCGGAGCAGCTCGGCCAGGGCCTTGATGAAGGCCACGTCGGCTTCGTGGGTGTCTTTGCTCATGC
>NZ_JAATOS010000140.1:0-9123 GCF_011806505.1 Salipiger sp. HF18
GACGCGATGGCCGGGGCCGACCCCGCCAACGCCGCGACCTATGCCGCCAACGCCGAGAGCTACAAGGCCGAGATCGCGGCGGTGATCGGCCCGCTGCGCGACGCCGCCCATGCGCTTCCCGACGAGCGCCGCTGGCTCGTGACCTCGGAGGGCGCGTTCTCCTACCTCGCCCGCGATTTCGGCCTGCGCGAGGTCTATCTCTGGCCGATCAACGCCGACGCGCAGGGCACGCCGCAACAGGTCCGCACCGTCATCGACACGGTGCGCGAGCACGCGATCCCGGTGGTGTTCTCGGAATCCACCGTTTCGGACAAGCCCGCCCGGCAGATCGCGCGCGAGACCGGCGCGGCCTATGGCGGTGTGCTCTACGTCGACAGCCTGAGCGAGCCCGACGGCCCGGTGCCGACCTACCTCGACCTGCTGCGGGTGACCTCGGAAACCATCGTCGGAGGGCTGGGACAATGAGCGACGGCATCCGCGCCAGCGCCCTCACGGTCACCTACCGCAACGGCCACACGGCGCTGCGCGATGCGTCCTTCGCGGTCCCGCGCGGGTCGATCGCGGCGCTGGTGGGCGTGAACGGCGCCGGCAAGTCGACGCTCTTCAAGGCGCTGATGGGCTTCGTGCCGCTGGCCATGGGCTCGGTCGAGATCCTCGGCCAGCCGGTGCGCGCTGCGATGAAGGCGCAGGCGGTGGCCTATGTCCCGCAGGCCGAGGAGGTCGATTGGACCTTCCCGGTGCTGGTCGAGGACGTGGTGATGATGGGCCGCTACGGCCACATGGGCTTTCTCCGCCGCGCCCGCCCCGACGACCGCGAAGCCGTCGACGCGGCGCTCGACCGGGTCGGCATGTCCGGGCTGCGTCACCGCCAGATCGGCGAGCTGTCGGGCGGCCAGAAAAAGCGGGTCTTCCTTGCCCGCGCGCTGGCGCAGGACGCGCGGGTCATCCTGCTGGACGAGCCGTTCACCGGCGTCGACGTCCGGACCGAGGAGCAGATCGTCTCGCTGCTCCGCGAGCTGCGGGCCGAGGGCCGGGTCATGCTCGTGGCGACACACAACCTCGGCTCGGTGCCCGAGTTCTGCGACCGCGTGGTGCTGGTGAACGGCACCGTGCTTGACCATGGGCCCACCGAGACCGTCTTCACCCCCGAGAACCTGCGCCGCACCTTCGGCGGCACCCTGCGCCACGTGCTGCCGCAGCTGGCGGCGGTCCCTGGCCCGGCCGGGCCGCAAGAGCGCGACCGCCCGCTCGCCGAAGCCGCGGGCTGCGGGGCGCTGCGATGAGCACCCTCGCCGAGCCCTTCGCCTACGGCTACATGACCAACGCCATCTGGGTTTCGGCCCTGGTCGGCGCGGTCTGCGCCTTCCTTTCGGCCTATCTCATGCTCAAGGGGTGGTCGCTGATCGGCGACGCGCTGAGCCATGCCATCGTGCCCGGCGTCGCCGGCGCCTGGATGCTGGGGCTGCCCTTCGCCTTCGGCGCCTTCCTGTCGGGCGGCCTCGCGGCGCTGGCCATGCTGTTCCTGCGCCAGCGCACGGGGCTCAAGGAGGACGCGGTGATCGGCCTCATCTTCACGTCGTTCTTCGGGCTCGGCCTGTTCATGGTCTCGCTCGATCCGGTGGCAGTGTCGGTGCAGACCATCACCATGGGCAACATCCTTGCCATCACACCCGAGGACACGCTGCAGCTCGCCCTCATCGGAGGCGTGTCGCTGGTGGTGCTGCTGGCCAAATGGCGCGACCTGTTGGCGGTGTTCTTCGACGAGGGCCATGCCCGCACCATCGGCCTCAACCCCGGCGCACTGCGGCTGCTGTTCTTCACCCTGCTGGCCGCCTGCACCGTCGCCGCGATGCAGACCGTGGGCGCCTTCCTGGTGATCGCGCTGGTGGTGACGCCGGGGGCCACCGCCTACCTGCTGACCGACCGCTTCCCGCGCCTGATCGCGGTTTCGGTCCTGATCGGGGCCGTCACCTCGGCGCTCGGAGCCTACATCAGCTACTTCCTCGACGGTGCCACCGGCGGCGTCATCGTCTGCCTGCAGACCCTTGTCTTCCTGCTCGCCTTCGTCTTCGCGCCCAAGCACGGCACGCTCGCGGCGCGGCGCCGGGCGCGGCAGGCCCTGACGGAGGCCCGCTGATGGAGACCCTGCTGCTGCCGCTGCAATTCCCGTTCATGCAGAACGCCTTTCTCGTGACCATGCTGATCGCCCCCGCGGCGGCGATGCTGTCGTGCCTGCTGGTGCTGAGGGGCTGGTCGCTGATGGGCGACGCCACCAGCCACGCGGTGCTGCCGGGGGTGGTGCTGGCCTACATGGTCGGGCTGCCGCTGATCCTTGGCGCCTTCGTGGCAGGGCTCTTCTGCGCCATCGCGACGGGCTTCATCCGCGACCATTCGCGGGTCAAGCAGGACACGGTGATGGGCGTGGTGTTCTCGGGCATGTTCGGGCTCGGGATCGTGCTCTACACCCGGATCGAGAGCGCGGTGCACCTCGACCACATCCTCTTTGGCAACATGCTGGGCGTGGGCGCGGGCGACCTCTGGACCGCGGGGCTGATCTCGGGCGCCGCGACGCTGGTGCTGCTGGCCAAGGGGCGGGATTTCCTCGCCCATGCCTTCGACCCGGTGCAGGCGCGGATGATCGGGCTTCGCACCGGCTGGCTGCACTACGGGCTGCTCGCTCTGCTCTCGGCCACGATCGTGGCGATGCTGTCCTCGGTGGGGATCATCCTGTCGGTGGCCTACCTGATCGCGCCCGGTGCCATCGCCTTCCTGCTGACCCGGCGCTTCGCCACGATGCTCGCGGTCTCGGTCGCAGCAGCGCTGCTGGCAGGGCTTGCCGGCACCTACGCGAGCTTCTGGCTCGACAGCGCCCCGGCGCCGACCATCGTGCTGGCGATGACGCTCATGTTCCTTGCGGCCCTCCTGCGCCAGAGCCTGCGCAGCCGCACCGCCTGAGGCGCACACCGCAGGCCCGCGCTTGCGGACTGCGGGATCGCCCCGGACGCAAGGCCTGACGACGGCGCCGGGACAAGCCGTCTTGACTCGCGGGGACGCGGCAGAGCAAGGGAAGGCGCAGCTCTCCTCGGGAAAATCCGGTCTTGTCCAGCAACCCCTACGAAAAGGCCGGCTTCTACGACTCTGCCATCGGCGCGGGGCGGCACCGTGCGATCGTCGGCGGCCGCTGGGACGAGACCGGGCGGATCCAGATGGCGATCCTGCAGGAGGCCGGGCTGCTGCCGCACCACCACCTGCTCGACATCGGCGCCGGTGCGCTGCGCCTCGGCTGCAAGGCGGTGCCTTATCTCGAGCCGGGCCACTACTGGGCCACCGACGCCTCGCGCGAGATCCTGCTCGCCGGGCATCGCGCCGAGCTTGCCGACCCGTCGCGGCTGGACCCGGCGCGGCTGATCGCCGACGCCCGCTTCGAGTTTCCCGGCGTGCCCGACACGATCACCCATGCCATCGCCTTTGCGGTCTTCCCGCACCTGCCCATGGCCTACCTGCGCCGCGCCCTCGCCAGCCTGCGCCGTTTCGAGCGGCTCGAGCGATTCCTGTTCACGGTCTTCCTTGCCCCCGACGCGGTCACGGCGCTGTCGCCGGTGCGCCAGCCCGACGGCGTGGTGACCCACGACCTGCGCCCACCCTACCACGTGCTGGCCGAGGATGTGGTGCACATGGCGCAGGTCAGCGGCTGGCAGGTGACGCGCAAGGACGTGATGCTGCCACGCGGGCAGGTGCTGTTCTGGGCCGAGCCGCTGCGGGCCTGACGGCTGATCTCTGCCGAAATCCGCGGCAGCGCGGCCTGTCCCGCGCCGCACCATCGCACACCTCATACGAGACCCATTCCCGTCGCCCGCACTTACTGGCAGAGTCGTCCGGAACCGAAGGAGGCGCGGGAACCGAATCGCGAGCTGCCTCCCACGCCTCGCCGTCGGCGTCGACCAGAACGGCTTTTCCCAGGTCATGAGATGCTTCTCGAGCTCGGCTCATTCTCGCCCTACGCGGCCCTCCTGCTGATCGCGGCCGTCTTCGCGCTTTTCCTGCTCGAACGCTTCTCCTCCGAGGTCACGGCGCTCGGCGGCGTCGCCGTTGCGCTGCTGGTCGGGCTGGTCTCGGTCGAGGACGTGCTGGACGCGCTCAGCAACCCCGCCCCCGCCACCATCGGCGCGATGTTCGTGCTCAGCGCCGCGCTGGTCCGGACCGGGGTGCTCGACGCGGTGGCGGACTGGCTGGGCGGGCGGCTCGACCGCAGCCCCGCCGCCACCATCGGGCTGTTCTTCCTGCTCGCCGCCGCGGCCTCGGCCTTCATGAACAACACGCCGGTGGTGATGATCCTCATTCCGGTGGTCTTCGGCCTTGCCCGCAAGCTCGGTACCAGCGCCTCGCGCTTCCTGATGCCGCTGAGCTTCGTCGTCATCATGGGCGGGACCTGCTCGCTGATCGGCACCTCCACCAACCTGCTGGTCGACGGCGTGTCGCGCGACCTCGGGCTGGTGCCGTTCTCGCTGCTCGAGATCGCACCGCTGGGCTTGGTGCTGGCGCTGGTCGGCGGCACCTTCGTGGCGCTGGCGGCGCCGGTGCTGCTGCCCGAGCGCCGCGCGCTCGGCGACACGCCCTCGCTGGGCGCGCGGCGGTCGTGGCAGGTCGAGCTCTTCGTGCCCGAGGGCTCGCCGCTGATCGGCCGCCCTGTGACCGAGGTGCCCGAGTTCCGGCGCAGCGCCACGCGGCTGGTCGACCTGATCCGCGACAACGTCTCGCTGCGCCGCGCGCTGCCGGGACAGGTGCTGCAGGCCGGTGACCGGGTGGTGCTGCACGCGCCCGACACCGAGGTGATCGGCTTCCGCGGGGCGGCGGGGCTCACCATCGCCGGCACCGAGCCCGCGGGCGCGCGCCGGCACGTGGTGGTCGAGGCGCTGGTCCGCGACCGCAGCCGCAACTTCGCCGAGCTCGGCTGGCGCCGCAGCCACGGCGTCTACCCCATCGCGGTGCACCGGCAGGGCAGTTCGGTCGACCTCGCCGACAAGGAGCTGCACCTGCGCCCCGGCGACACCGTGTTGCTCGACGGCCCGGCCGAGGACATCGTCCGGCTCGCCCGCGACGAGCACCTGATCCTGCTTGCGCCGATGGAGGCCCGCGCCTTCCGGCGCAGCAAGGCGCCCATCGCGCTGGCGATCATGGCGGTTGTGGTGCTGGGCGCGGCGCTGGACCTCGCGCCGATCCTGCCGCTGGCCATCGTGGGTGCCGCCGTGGCGCTGCTCACCGGCTGCGTCGAGCCGGACGAGGGCATCGGCGCCATCGACGGACGGCTCCTGCTGCTCATCGTCAGCATGCTGGTGCTGGGCACCGCCATGGACCGCAGCGGCGCCATGACGCTGATCGTCGAGGTGCTTTCGGGGCCGCTCTCGATGGCGAGCCCGCTGGTGGCACTGGCACTGATCTACGCGGTGACCTCGGTGCTGACCGAAATCGTCACCAACAACGCCGTCGCGGTCATCATGACGCCGATCGCCGTAGGAGTGGCCTCGACGCTGGGGCTCGACCCGCGCGCCTTCGTGGTCGTGGTCATGTTCGGAGCCAGCGCCAGCTTTGCCACGCCGATCGGCTACCAGACCAACACGATGGTCTACAACGCCGGCGGCTACCGCTTCACCGACTTCCTGCGGCTCGGCCTGCCGATGAACGTCATCGCGGGCGTGGTCACCGTGCTGCTGGCGCCGGTGATCTGGCCGCTGACGCCGTGAGGCGCGCCGCTCAGCCCGCCTCGGCCCGTGCCACCACGACGCCGGTGTTCCAGCTCTCGCAGGAGCGGGCCAGCGCGGGCGACAGCGGCTCGTCGGTCACGAAGAGATCGACCTCGGCCAGCGAGGCGATGCGCGCCGGGGCGCTGCGCTTGAACTTGGAGTGGTCGGCGACGAGGTAGGTCTTGCGCGAGTGGCGCAGGATCGCGCGGCTCACGCCCACCTCCTGGATGTCGAAGTCGAGGATGTCGCCCTCGGCATCCAGCGCCGAGCACCCGATCACCGCGAGGTCGAACTTGAACTGCCGGATGCTGTCGGTGGCCAGCGTGCCGATCAGCCCGCCATCGGTGCGCCGCAGGGTGCCGCCGGTGACCAGCACCTCGCAATCGGGATTGGCCACGAGGATGTTGGCCACGTTCATGTTGTTGGTCACCACCATCAGGTCCTTGTGGTGCAGAAGCTCCTGCGCCACAGCCTCGGTGCTGGTGCCGATGTTGAGAAACAGCGAGATGCCGTCCGGGATCCGCGCCGCGCATTCCCGCGCGATCGACGCCTTGCCGACGTTGTTGAGATGGCGCCGCTCTTCGTAGCCGATGTTGATGGTGCCCGAGGGCAGCACCGCCCCGCCGTGCACCCGCTCGAGCCGGCCGGCGTCGGCAAGCTCGGTCAGGTCGCGCCGGATGGTCTGCAGCGTCACCCCGAAATGCTGCGCGAGTCCCTCGACGGTCACCTTGCCGTCGCGACGGGCGATCTCGAGGATTTCAGGATGGCGGAAGGACTGGGACATGTCTTTTCGGTTTCTTTCGCTTTTTCCGCATGACCCTTAGGAAACCGCCATTCACATTCGAAATCCAGCGAAATCGGTGCTGCATCTGCAAAATAGCAGATGACATTTTGGCATTATCGCAAGGGCTTGCCGGCTAAATGTCTGAAATTCAAAAGACGAACACAAACGAAAACAAATCGCTTGCGCGATTGCTCGGTTCATGATTACCCTTTGCTCACGATCAGGGGGAGTAAAGCGTGAGCGAAAGCCGCGACATAAAGCGTGTCGATCTGTTCGTGATCGGCGGCGGCATCAACGGCTGCGGCATCGCACGCGACGCCGCCGGCCGTGGCCTCTCGGTCACGCTGGCCGAGATGGACGATCTTGCCTCCGCCACCTCCTCGGCCTCCACCAAACTGTTCCACGGCGGGCTGCGCTACCTCGAGTATTTCGAATTCCGGCTCGTCCGCGAGGCGCTGATCGAGCGCGAGGTTCTGCTGCGGGCGATGCCCCACATCAGCTGGCCGATGCGCTTCGTGCTGCCCTATCACCCGTCCATGCGGTTCGAGAGCGAGACGCCCACGTCGAAGCTGCTGACCACGGTCATGCCCTGGATGAAGGGTCGCCGCCCCGCCTGGCTGATCCGGCTGGGGCTCTTCATGTACGACCACCTCGGCGGACGGAAGATCCTGCCCGGCACCACCACGGTGTCGCTGCGCGGCATGCCCGAGGGCGCGCCGCTGCAGGACCGGTTCGAGACCGCCTACGAATATTCCGACTGCTGGGTGCAGGATTCGCGGCTCGTGGTGCTGAACGCCCGCGACGCCGAGGCCCACGGCGCGACCATCCTCACCCGGACCAAGGTCACGCACGCCCGCCGCGACGGCGACATCTGGCAGATCGAGACCATGGACACCGTCACCGGCGACCGCCGCACCCACCACGCCCGGATGCTGGTGAACGCGGGCGGGCCGTGGGTCGGCGACATCATCCACGACAAGATCGACCTGCCCTCACGCGAGGGCGTGCGGCTGGTGCGCGGCTCGCACATCGTCACCCGCAGGCTCTACGATCACGACAAGTGCTATTTCTTCCAGGGCACCGACGGGCGGATCATCTTCGCAATCCCCTACGAGCGGGACTTTACCCTGATCGGCACCACGGATTCCGAACACACCGATCCCTCGCGGCGCCCGGAATGCAGCCCCGAGGAGCGGGACTACCTGATCGCCTTCGCCAACCGCTACTTCAGGCAGGCGATCTCGGCCGACGACGTGGTCTGGAGCTATTCCGGCGTGCGCCCGCTCTACGATGACGGTGCGTCAAGCGCGACGGCGGCGACGCGGGACTATACACTCAAGGTCGATGCCTCGGGCGGCGCCCCGGTGCTCAACATCTTCGGCGGCAAGATCACCACCTACCGGCGGCTGGCGGAAAGCGCGCTCGAGAAGATCGGCGAGCATCTGACGGTCGGCAAGGGCCCGTGGACGGCGGGCGCACCGCTGGCGGGGGGCGATTTCCCGGTGGACGGCGTGCAGGCGCTGATCGAGGGGCTGGAGAGGGACTACCCCTTCCTCGGCTCCGACTGGGCGCTGCGGCTGGTGCGGACCTACGGCACCGAGGCGCGACGCTTCCTCGGGTCTGCGACGACCGCGGCGGATCTGGGGCGGGACTTCGGCGCGACGCTGACCGAGGCGGAAATGATTTGGCTGATGCGCCGCGAATACGCGCGCACGGCAGAGGACGTGGTGTGGAGACGCACCAAGCTCGGGCTGCGCCTGAGCGAGGAGGAGATCGCGGCGCTTGATGGCTGGATGACATCCCGCCGGGAAGGCGCTGCCGCCGCGGAATAGCGCGGCGAGACATACGGCGCACGGAGGAGGACCTTATGTCGCTGGAATTGCAGGGCGTGTCGAAGACCGTCGAGGGGCAGGTGCATATCGCCCCGACGGATCTCACGCTTGAGAAGGGCACGATGAACGTGCTGCTGGGGCCGACGCTGGCGGGGAAGACCTCGCTGATGCGGCTGATGGCCGGGCTCGACGTGCCCAGCACCGGCAAGATCATCTGGGATGGGCAGGACGTCACCGGGATGCGGGTCCAGGACCGCAAGGTGGCCATGGTCTACCAGCAGTTCATCAACTACCCGTCGATGACCGTCTACGACAACATCGCCTCGCCGATGAAGCTTCTGGGCGCTGACAAGGCCGAGATCGACCGCCGCGTGCGCGAGAGCGCCGAGTTGATGAAGCTGACGCCGATGCTCAAGCGCAAGCCGCTCGAGCTGTCGGGTGGCCAGCAACAGCGCTGCGCGCTGGCCCGGGCGCTGGTCAAGAACGCGGGTCTGGTGCTGCTCGACGAGCCGCTCGCCAACCTCGACTACAAGCTGCGCGAGGAGCTGCGGATCGAGATCCCCAAGATCTTCGAGGCCTCGGGCTCGATCTTCGTCTACGCCACCACCGAACCCGAGGAGGCGCTGCTTCTGGGCGGCAACACCGCGACGCTCTGGGAGGGCCGGGTCACGCAGTTCGGCCCGACGCCGCAGGTCTACCGCCAGCCGCGCGACGCCACCACGGCGCGGGTGTTCAGCGATCCGCCGATGAACTTCCTGCAGATCTC
>NZ_JAATOS010000013.1:0-38056 GCF_011806505.1 Salipiger sp. HF18
GGGGGGGGGGGGGCGCCCCAAAAATTGCGAGCAACCCGCCCCCGCCGATACCCATTATTAGAGCCGCCAGAAGGTGGCCCGCCGCCATGAGGATCATCGGGTAAACCCATATGTAGGAATGAGAATATCGGATGCGGCGTACGATCTCGGCCCGCGCGAGGCCAAGCGCCAGCCACATCGCCGGAGAGACTGGGCTGATGAAGGTGTCGACGATGTTGCCGATCACGAACGCGTGCACCGTGGCCGCCGGATGCACCCCGCCGGTCCGGTGATCTGAAGCACCACCGGCAGCAGCCCGAAGTGGTAGGCGTGGGTCGAGAGGATCAGCTCGATCGGCAGCACCGCGAGCCCCACGAGCTGCACCGGGACAAGCGGCCGCCACAGCTCGGTCACCTCGAGCCCCGTGACAGCAGCAGCACGACCACGGCCACCCGGTCGGCCGCGCCGAAGGCCAGCGCGCCGCCGGCTCGCCACGGTCGACCGCCTTGACGTCGAAGTCGTCCGCCCCGGTGTCGAGCCCTGGGATGCGTTCGTCGATCTCGCTGTTCGCGGTGAGGACGCGAAGCGGTATGTCGTCGCCGGCAAGGCGGAGCTCGCGCAGGATCTCGAAGCCACTGCGCCCGTGCGGGTTCACGTCGAGCAGGACGAGGTCGAAGTCCTTGTGGCTCAGCAGGGCGGCGGCGCGGTTGCCGTCGGTCTCGATGTCGACGCATTGGCCGTCGCGTCCCAGCCGGACCGCAATGGTGGCGGCGAAACTCTCGTGATCTTCGACAAGCAGGATGCGCATGGCGCGACACAACCAAAGCGCGACGGCGGGAACGACAGGTCGAAGGGTAAGGGTGTGGGCGGCCTGGGCGGTGCGGTCGGGAGGGCAGAACAAGCGCAGACCACTGTTCAGTTCATGGTTTATATACGCGATATATCTATATGTTTTATAACAACTATATGGGCTGTATTGTGTTCTCTTGATTGGTCTTGCGATACCTGCGCTCGCTCCACAGGCCTGTGCCGTTGCGAGAGGGGCGGCCAGCCCCGCTCCGCGCTTTTATCCATTTCCGCAAACGCACCTCATGTGGATTGTTAGGAGTGGCGTATAATCATATGAAAAAAACGAATATTATAAATCCGCGCGCTGCGTCTCGCTACTGTTGCGCATAGCAGAAACATCCTATGCGTGCATACTAAAGGTAAGGGATCCCGCCATTTCAGGGGTCTCGCCCCCGGTTTCGTGGACTTCGGGCGGGTTTTGCGGTAGTGTCTTGGCTGCGCCCTTGCCCAGACCAACTTGTCGAGACCAACCGGGGCGTGCCTTTTGGAGACATTGATATGACCGAGGAATTACGCCCCGGCTTCCAGATCAAGGGAGCCGCCCTGAAAGCCCTTGCCGATAACGAGGCCGTGGCCGAAGCCGTTCTCAACACCCTCGCCAAGCTGGACCTCGGGCCGCCCCGGGATCGCGGGGCCCCGTTCGATGACCGCGGCGTCGATCTCGATAGCCATTTCGACCCGGGATACGATGTGAGCGACGGCTACGACGATGGCCTGTTCTGAACGCTTCCGTCCGGCTGAACCTGAGGGCGGGCACGCTCTCCGCGTAGCCGGGCGGGCACTACAGCGCTGCTCAGACTTGCCATTCTGATGGAAGATGTCCTCCGAAGTATTTGATGCAGAAGATATATTGTGGTTCGAGCGCCTCGCGAAAGGCGACGCGGGCCGGGGCAGGCAGCTCGGCGTTGAATTCGGTGCGGTTGTACCGGGTCTCGGTGTCGATGGCCTGCGGCCTGACGCCCAGCTCATCGCACAAGCGCCGGAAACCGTCGGGGATGAGCGTCTCGTGGAAGAGATAGCTGATCTCCTCCGGGGCGAAGGCCTCTTCCAGATCCAGGATCGTCTGCCGGTAGTCCGAGCGCGCCAGCGTCACCGGATCTTCCAGCAGCTCGGGCCAGTCGCAGATCGGGTCGGTACCGGGCCGCAGCTGCCGCAGGAAGCGGATGTGCGACCAGAGCCGGTCGACCGGATCGCGCAGGATGAACAGCACCCGCGGCCTCATCCGCTGCGAGGCAATGGCCGCGCGCATGTATCGGAACCCCTCGGCGCCGATGCAGGCGTAGGCGGGGGTGATGTCCGCGAGCACCTTCGTGTCGGCCCGGCAGAGCCCGGCGAAATGCTCGAAATAGGCGTTGGGGTCGTAGATCATCCGGGCACGGTCGAGGCTGGCTCGGAAGGCCGGGCGGCGGCGCAGGTTCGCAGGCTTGTCGCCGGGCTGCTCGATGTGGAAGGCGAGCCGCGCCATGGCCATCGCGTCGGCATCCATCAGCGCGTTGGTGGCGAAGCGGGCGTCGAAGAAATGCACCTCCTTCAGCGGCGAGACCGTGACGCCATTGGTCGCCTGAAGCTGCGCAAAGAGCCACGAGGTCGCGGCCTTCATCGCGCCGATGCAGATGAGGAAGGTGCGGCCGTCGAGGTCTGGAATGCGGCGGAAGCCCGGCCTGTCGCGGTCCGGGTGGTCATGCTCGGTCATCTGCCCCTCCTGCGGACAGCGTAGCACCGCGCCGGCCCCGCACAAGCGGCGCGACCTGCACATCGGGGATGCCCGAGGCCAGCGCCCGGCCCATGTCGGGCGGGATGCGCATGTCGTCCTTGAAATGCAGCGCGATGGTGGGCGCGCGCACCGGTCCGAGCCGGTCGCGCATGTCGATCTCGCCGAAAGCACCCTGAAAGCGCGCGGCATTGCCGGGCGAAGTGGCGAGGCGCTGGAACGCGTCGAACCACGCCAGCTCGTAGGGGCCGGCGTCGGGCATGAAGGTCTGCGACAAGATGTGCCGGCAGACAGGGTCGTCAGAGCCGCAGGCTGCGCGCCAGCACGAAGGCGTCGTCCGCCAGCATCTTCACGTGTTCCTTCATCGCCCGGGCGGCGGCATCCGCGTCGCCCTTCAGAAGCGCGCGGGCCAGCACCTCGTGCTCCTGCTCCGCCGCCTGCTTGCGCTCGGGCCGGAAGGTGATGAAGCGCCGGTAGGGCGCCAGCCGCTTGTTCAGAAGCTGGATCTGGTCGCGCAGCGCGCGGTTTTCCGAGGCGATGTGGATGGCGGCGTGGAAGGCATCGTTGCGCTCGATATAGGCCTCGGCATCGCCGCTGCGCCCGGCCACGCGGCAGGCGTCGTGGGTGGCCATGATGCGCTCGCGGTCGGCGTCGCCCATGCGCTCGCAGGCGAGGCGCGCCGCCACCGCCTCCATCTCGCCCACCAGTTCGAAGAGGTCGAAGATCTCGCTCACCGTGGGGCGCGCGACGATGGCGCCGAGCCGGGGTTCGAGCGTGACGAGGCCGCTGGCGCCGAGCAGGCGCAGCGCCTCGCGCACCGGGGTCCGCGAGACCTGGAAGCGTTTGCCGAGCACCTGCTCGTCGAGCCGCTGGCCCGGCGCGAGCTCGCCCTGGACAATCTCGTCCTCGAGCGCGGCGGCGATCTCTTCGGCCCGGGTCGCGGGCCGCGAGGGTTCGGACCGGAGGATGGCGGGCGCCTCCACGGTGATCCCGTGCGACTCTTCTTCGCGGATCTGGTCTGCCAAACTGCCTCCGTCGCGACCTGTGTGACTGTTTCGCGGGCGCAGGGTCCGCAAATCAGATTAATTATTGTGCAACATTTGAAGATTTTCGCCAAATGAAGCAATTTCGTGTATACACGCCGCGTGCAGCGTGTCGACCTGCTCTTCAGTAACCTAAGATCGCCGTGCCGCATAGCGTTTCGCGAAGGCCCGGCCGCAGACAAGGAATTCCCATGGATCTGGAGCTTCGCGACAAGCGCGTTCTCATCACCGGAGCATCGCAAGGCATCGGCGAGGGCATTGCCGAAGTCTTTGCCGAAGAGGGCGCGATCCTGCACCTGACCGCCCGCAGCGCCGACAAGCTGGAGGCCATCGCGGAGCGGCTGCGCAAGGCCCATGGCGCCGAGGTCTCGGTCTACCCGATGGACCTGACCGGGGGCGAGGCGCCGATCGCGCTGGCCGAGCAGGTGGGCGACATCGACATCCTGATCAACAACGCGGGCGTCATCCCGGGCGGCAACCTGTGGTCCACGGACGATGCCGCATGGCGCGAGAACTGGGACCTGAAGGTCTTCGGCTACATCAACATGTGCCGGGTGTTCTACGAGCGGATGAAGACGGCCGGAGGCGGCGTCATCATCAACGACATCGGTAACGCGGGCGAGAACTTCGACCCCGACTACATCGCGGGCACCACCGGCAACGCCAGCCTCATGGCCTTTACCAAGGCGCTCGGGGGCAGGGCGCTTGACGACAACATCCGCGTGGTGGGCGTGAACCCCGGCCCCGTCGACACCAGCCGCATCTACAAGCTGCTCAAGCGCCGCGCTGTCGACTGGTACGGCGACGAGAGCCGCTGGGAGGAGCTGCTCGGCACCTATCCGCTGAAGCGCCCCGCCAAGGTGCGCGAGATCGCCGACCTGATGGCCTTCCTCGCCTCGGAGCGGTCGGGCTACACCACCGGCGCGATCTTCACCGTCGACGGCGGCATCACCTCGCGGGCCTCGATCATCTGATGCCCGACACCGTCGACACCTTCCGCCCCACGCTGGACCCGATCCCTGCACAGGCGTTTCCGCTGCACTACGGCGGGCACTGGCACGGCGGGATATCGGGCGCGCGCCGCGCGGTGCGCCGCCCGGCCACCGGCGTCGAGGCCTGGAGTGTCGCCGAAGCCTCTGCCGCCGATGTCGACGCCGCCTGCGCCGCCGCGGCCCGTGCCTTCCCCGACTGGGCCGCGCTCGACAGTGACGAGCGCGGCCGCCTTCTTCGGGCGCTGGCGGGGATCCTGCGGGCCCGCATGGGGCAGCTTGCGGCGCTCGAGGCGGCGGTCACCGGCCGTCCGATCCGCGAGATGCGAGCCCAGATGGGCCGCATCCCCGAGTGGTTCGAATATTTCGCCGGCATCGCGCTGGGGCTCGAGGGCGGATCGAACCGGGTCAAGGGCGGGTTCCTGACCTACACCCGGTACCGGCCCCACGGCGTCTGCGCGCTGCTGACGCCGTGGAACCACCCGATCCTGATCCTCGTCAAGAAGCTGGCCGCGGCGCTTGCCGCCGGCAACACAGTGGTGGTGAAGCCCTCGGAACTCGCCCCGATCACGCCGCTTCTGCTGGCGGAATGGGCGGTCGAGGCGTGCATTCCCAACGGTGTCATCAACGTGGTGACCGGCGGCGCCGAGGCCGGGGCCGCGCTGGTCGCCAACGAACACGTCTCCCACATCGACCTGACCGGAGGCACCGCGACCGGCAAGATCGTCGCCAGGGCCGCGGCCGAGCGCATGGTGCCCTGCACGCTGGAGCTGGGCGGCAAGACGCCGGTGGTGGTCTTCGACAGCGCAGAGCTCGACGAGGCGGTGGCGGGGGCGCTCTTCGCGGGCTTCGTCGCGGCGGGGCAGACCTGCGTCTCGGGCAGCCGCTTCCTCGTGCAGCGCGGGGTCTACGACGCCTTCGTCGCGAAGCTCTCCGAACGGGTGGACGCGCTGCGTCAGGGCGACCCGGCGCTGGTCGAGACCGACATCGGCCCGGTGATCTCGGCCGCCTCGCGCGACCGCTGCATGGGCGTCATCGAACGCGCCAGAGAGACCGAGGCGCGGCTGGTGGCGGGGGGCGTCCTGCCCGAGCTGCCCGCACACGTCGCGGGCGGTTTCTTCGTTCCGCCCACGGTCTTTGCCGACGTGTCGCCCGAAAATGCGCTGTTCCGGGACGAGATCTTCGGCCCCGTGGTGTCGGTCACACCCTTCGACACCGAGGACGAGGCGGTGCAACTCGCCAATGACGGGCCCTACGCGCTTGGGGCCTCGGTCTGGACCCGCGACATCCTGCTGGCGCATCGCGTGGTGGACCGGCTCAAGGCGGGCGTGGTCTGGATCAACGACCACCACAAGAACGACCCGCGCTCGATCTGGGGCGGTTCGGGCGAAAGCGGCTACGGCCACGAGAACGGCTGGGACGCGCTGAAGGGCTACCTGATCAAGGGCTCGGTCACCGTGCGCACGACCGAGGGCTTTGGCGACTGGTTCGCCGGAGGCAACCGTTATGGCTGAGGCGCTCTCTGCCGAGGTCCGGGACCTGTCGCTGGTCTACAGGGGCCGGGGCCGGGACGTGATCGCGCTGTCCGAGGTGAGCCTCGGCATCGCGCAGGGCGAGTTCGTGTCGCTGATCGGCCCCTCGGGCTGCGGCAAGTCCACGCTCCTGCGGGTGCTGGGCGACCTGCTGACGCCGACGCAGGGAACGGTGGCGATCAAGGGCCGGACGCCGCGGGCCGAGCGGCTCGACCGGCGCATCGGCTTCGTCTTCCAGGAGGCGGCACTGCTCGAATGGCGCTCGGTGCTCGACAACATCGCGCTGCCTCTGGAGCTGCGCGGCGCCTCCCGCAGGGACCGCGAGGCGCGGGCCCGCGCGCTCATCGAGCTTGTCGGCCTGACCGGCTTCGAGGCCGCCTGGCCGCGCCAGCTGTCGGGCGGCATGCGCCAGCGCGCCGCCATCGCCCGGGCGCTGTCGACCGAGCCCGACCTGCTGCTGCTCGACGAGCCCTTCGGCGCGCTCGACCAGATCACCCGCGACCGTCTCAACATGGAGCTCGCGCGCATCCACGAGGTGACCGGCGTCTCGGTGGTGCTGGTGACCCACTCGATCCGCGAGGCGGTGCTGCTGTCGGACCGCATCGTCGTCATGACCCCGCGCCCCGGCCGCATCGAGCGTATCCTCGACGACCCGCTTCCGCGCCCGCGCAGCCTCGGGACCCGGCTTCTGCCCGCGTACGAGGACCTCGTCCGCGCCGGCAGCCGCGAGCTCGAGAAGGGCTACGCCAATGTCTGACAGCACGCTTGCCGCCCCGGTCCCCCGGCGCACCGCCCCGCTTTCGCACAGGCTGCTCGACATCGCCGAGCGCAGCTGGCCGGCGGTGCTGATCCTCGTGGCGCTGATCGCGGGCTGGGAATGGGCCTGCGCCGCGCTTGGCATCAAGCCCTACATCCTGCCCGCGCCCTCGGCCATCCTGACGGCGGCGCTGAACGACGTGCCGGGCCTTGCGCGCAACGCGGGCATCACCGCGTGGGAGGCGACCGCGGGCTTCGTCATCGGCTCGGCGCTCGGCGCGCTGCTGGGCACGGCCTTCGCCTACTCGCGCTTCCTCGCGCGCGGCTTCCTGCCCTTCATCATCGCGGCCAACACCATCCCCGTGGTGGCCATCGCGCCGATCATCATCATCTGGTTCGGCCACGGCATTGGCTCGAAGATCGCGGTCACCGCCTTCCTGTCGTTCTTCCCGCTGGCGCTGAACATGATGAAGGGGCTGCAGAGCTACGACCGCACCGTGGCCGACGTCTTCCACATCGCCGCCGCCTCGCCCTTGCAGACCTTCTTCAAGATGCGGCTGCCCTCGGCGCTGCCCTACGTCTTCGTGGGACTGAAGCTCAACGTCACCTTCTCGGTCATCGGCGCCATCGTGGCCGAGTTCGTGCAGGCGGACCGGGGCCTGGGCTTCGTCATCATGACCACCTATCGCACCATGGCCATGCCAAAGCTCTGGGCGGCGATGCTGCTCTCGGCGCTCATGGGCATCCTGTTCTTCCTCGTCGTGGCGATGCTCGAGCGGATCTTCGTCCCCTGGCACGCCTCGATGTCCACCGATCCCTGAAGACCGGGGACAACCCCGGCGCCCCCACCCAACAGAGAGATCCCACGATGAAAAAGACACTGATCTGCGGGCTTGCCCTCGCCACCGCGCCGCTCGCGGCCGAGGCCGACTCCATGCGGCTCGAATGGGTCATGCAGGGCCAGTTCGCCGGCCCCATCATGGCGCTGGAAAACGGCTGGTACGACGAGGCCGGTATCGAGATGGAGCTGCGCCCCGCCGGCCCCGACATCAAGCCCGCCGTCATGGTCGCGACCGGGGTGGCCCCCTACGGCATCGGCCACCGCGCCCCGCTCCTCGCCTCCCGCGTTACCTTCGTGCCGCTGGTAATGGTCAGCCAGTGGGGCCAGAAGGCCGCCAGCACCTACATCGCCCGCAAGGACGCGGGGATCGGGACGCTCCCGGACATGCCCGGCCACTCGGTCGGGCTGTGGTTCGGCGGCGACGAACATGAGTTCCTCGCCATGCTCAACAACGCGGGAGTGGCGCAATCCGACGTCGACGTGGTGAGCCAGGGCTACGACATCGTCTCGTGGCTCAACGGCGATTACGAGGTGATGCAGGTCACCCGCTACAACGAGCTGCAGCTGGTCTACGACAACGGCTACGCGCCCGAGGATCTCGTGTTCTTCGAGCCCGGCGACTACGACTCCGCGCTGATCTCGGGCGGGCTCTTCACCACCGAGGAGCAGATCGCCGAGCACCCGGAGGCGGTGCAGGCCGCCGTCGACGCCTCGCTGCGCGGCTGGCAGGCGGCCTTCGCCGATCCCGCTGCCGCGGCCGAGGTGATGGTCAAGTACAACTCCGAGCTTGATGCCGCCTTCCAGACCCGCCAGATCGAGGCGATGAAGGACATCGCCTGCGCCGGGCCCACGCTCGAGGGCAAGTTCGGCACCACCGACGCCGCCGACTACGAGACCGCTCAGGCCATCCTGCTCGGCGCCAAGCTGATCGACAGCGAGATCGACCTGACGGCGGCCTTCACCAACCGGTTCGTCGACGCCGCCCCCGCGGAGTTCCGCGACATCGCCTGCGAGTAAGCGACAGACCGGGCCGGACTTTTGCGGCCCGGCCTAATCACGGAGAAGAGCATGAGAGAGATCCGCATCCGCCTTCTGTGGCATAAGCAGGCCCAGTTCGCGGGCTACCTGCTGGCCGAAGAGCTTGGCCTCGGCAACGACGCCGGGGTGCAGATCGTCTGCGAGGGGCTGGATTTCTCGTGCAAGCACGTGAACGCGGTGCTGGAGGGCCGCACCGAGATGTGCGTGGCGAGCCCCGCGCATCTGGTGGAATCCTCTGACCCCGCTGCGCTGCGCTGGCTGCTCGCGATCCAGCAGAAAAGCCCGCTGGTCTATCCAGCCCGCCGTTCGGACGGGATCGCGACGCTCGCCGATTTGGCGGGGAAACGCGCCGGGGTCTGGCCGGGGCACGAGGATCTCGAGCTGCGCTGGATGCTGTCGCGCGCAGGCCTGCCCGACGATGCGGTGACCCGGGTCGAGATGCCCGACACCGTTGCGCCCTTCCTCACCGGCGAGACCGCGACCGGCCAGATGACCTGCTACCACGAGCTGCACATGGTCGAGCACGCCATCCCGCCCGAGGATCTGGTGATCTTCGACGGCAAGGACACCGGCTGCGGCATCCTCAAGGACGGGCTCATCGCCTCGGCCGCGCTGGTCGAGCGGGAGCCGGAGGTGGTGCAGGCGGTGGTGAACGCGGTGCTCGAGGGCTGGACCATGGCCTTTGACGACCCCGCCCGCGCCGTGGCCGCCTGCCTCGCCGTGCGGCCCGACCGGAGCGCGCCCGAGGAAGAGGCGCAGCTTGCCGCCATCCGCGCGCTGTCGCTCACCGGTGCCACGCTGTCGGAGGGGCTGGGCTTCCCGGACCCCGCCCACATAGAGAGCGCCGTGACCGCGATGCGCGAGCTGGGCGAGACGGTGCCCTCCACCGAGGGGCTGCGCGATGCGCGCTTCTGGAAGGCGGCGCCCGAGGCGTTCCGTCGCACCGGCTGGGAGGCGTGATGTGACCACGCTGCCGCAGAGCGCAGAGGTCATCGTGGTGGGCGGCGGAATCGTCGGCCTCTCGGTGGCGCTTGCGCTGGCAGAGGCGGGGGCGAAGCCACTGCTGCTCGAGGCGAAGAGCTTCGGCGGCGCGGTCACCGGCGGCAGCCTCGCCGCCATCGGCACGCACATGCACGGGCTCGCGGAATATGGCGTGATGGCCCACGCCTGCGATCTCTGGCGCGCCTTCGCGGAGCGCACCGGCAACCCGTTCGAGCACAATGCGCAGGGGCAGGTGGGCTTCATCCTCGACGCCGAAGGCATGGAGAGCGGCGAGGGCTGGGTGGCCGAGGAACGCGCGCTCGGCGCGCCCTGCCGGATGCTGACCCCCGACGGGCTTGCCGAGGTCGAGCCCCGGCTCACCGGTCCCGTGCTGGGCGCGACCTTCGCGCCGGACACCGCGACGGTGAACCCCTTCCTCGCTGCCCGCACCGTTCTGGCCGAGGCCCGCGCCGCCGGTGCCGTGGCGCTGGACCATGCCCCCGTCGCCGGGCTGCTGGTCGAGGCCGGGCGCATCGCCGGGGTGTGCATGGCGGACGGCGCCGAGATCCGCGCGGGGCAGGTGGTGCTGGCCTCGGGGCCGTGGTCGCAGGAGATCAGTGTGAGCGCGGGCGTTTCCCTGCCGCTTGTGCCGCGTCAGGCGCAATGCCTCGCCGCGCTGCGCCAGCCCCCGGGCACCATCCGCCGCATCGTCAGCGCCGTGGAAAGCCGCGGCGGGGTGGCGAGCGGTTACACGCAGATCCAGCAGGCGGGGTCGGGGCAGATCCTCTTCAACACCGTCGTCGATTTCATCGAGACCCCGCCCGAGGCCAAGGACACGGTCCGCGAAGTGCCGAGCGGTTTCGTCCTCACCTCGATCGACACGCTTGCCACGCTGTTCCCGTCGCTCGCCGAGATCCCTCTGCTGCGCTCGTGGGTGCGGTTCGAGGCGGTCTCGCCCGACGCCCGCTTCCTTGCCGGTCCGGTCGGCCCCGAGGGGCTCTGGGTCTGCGCCGGCGACAACGGCTCGGGCTATTGCCGGTCGCTGATGCTGGGCCGGTTCCTCGCGGGCGAGATCACCGGCGCCGCGCTGCTGCCCGGTGCGTTGCAGGCCGACGCCCGCGCGCTCTATGCGCCGCAGCGCTTCACGCAGGTGGCCGCATGAGCGAAGTCGAGATCCTGCTCGACGGCGCGCCCGTCACCTGCGCCGAGGGGCTGCCCTTGACCGAGGTGCTGATGGCCCGCGCACCGTTCTGGCGGCAGAGCCCCAGGCATGGCGCCAACAGGGGCATGTTCTGCGGCATGGGGCTCTGTTTCGAATGTGTGGTCGAGGTCGATGGCGCATGGTCCCGCGCCTGCCTCGAGCGCATCCGTGCGGGCATGTCTGTCCGCACGGACCAACCGGAGGACCGGCCATGAGCGCCGCGCACCTCTCCTGCGACGTGGCGGTGGTGGGCGCGGGCCCCGCCGGGCTTGCCGCCGCGCGCGCCGCGGCCGAAGCCGGGGCGCGGGTGGTCTGCCTCGACGCCTTCGCGACGCCCGGCGGGCAATACGCGATGCAGCCGACGCAGGCGGAGAGCCCCTTTGCGGCGACCGCTCCGGTGGCGCTGGGGCGCGCGGCGGCGCGGGCTGCGGGAGAGGCGGGCGCGCCGAGCCCCTGCGGCGCCGCGGGGGTCTGGGGGGGCCGCGGTCCGGGGGGGGTTTGTCTGTCGGGGGACCACCCGGGGCGGGGGCCCCCCGGCGGAGCCCAGGGGCTGGTGGTGGCCGCAGGCGCCATGGAACGTCCGCTGCCCTTCGCGGGCTGGACGCTGCCCGGCGTCATCGGCGCGGGCGCGGCGCAGCGGCTCCTGAAGACCGGCACCGGTGCGCTGCCGCTTCCGGGCAAGACCGTGCTGGCGGGGAGCGGGCCGTTCCTGCTGGCCGTGGCGCAGAGCTTTGCGAAGGCGGGGCAGCGGCTGGATCATTTCGTCGAGATGCAGCGCCCGTCGCCTGCAGATGTGGCCAAGGTCTTCGCCCGACACCCGGGCAAGCTGGCCGAGGCGGCGCGGCTGGGCCTCGATCTGCGCCGCAGCGGGGCGGCGCGCCACGTGGGCCACATGGTCACGCGCGCGCTGGGGACCGACCGGCTCGAGGCGGTGGAGATCGCGCCGCTGTCGGCCTCGGGGCAACCCGTCATGGGCCGCGCGTGGGTGATCGAGGGCGTGGGCACGCTCGCCATCGGCTACGGCTTCCAGCCGGTCATCGACCTTACCACCGCGCTTGGCGCCGCGCATGACTTCGACGCGGCGCTCGGCGGCTGGCACTGCCGCGCCGATGCGGATGGCCGGACCACGGTGGCGGGCCTCTGGGCCGCGGGCGAGACTCTGGGCATCGGCGGCGCCGTCCCGGCGCAGCTCTCGGGGCGGATCGCGGGGGCCGGTGCCGCCCGGACGCTCGGTTTTTCCGCTCCGGACGTCACCGGCGCCACGCAGGCCCTCGGCAACGCCCGCGCCTTTGCTTCAGCTCTCGCGCAGCTCTACCCGCCGCCGCAGGACCTGCCCGTCGCCCTGCCGGAGGACGAGCTTATCTGCCGCTGCGAGGACGTCACTGCCGGCGACATCGCGACCGCCATCACCGAGGGCGCGCACGACAGCTTTGCCGTGAAGACCTGGACCCGCGCCGGCATGGGCCCCTGCCAGGGCCGGATCTGTGGGGCGGGCATCGCCGCCGCGCTTGCGCAGGCGGGCGTGCCGGCGGACAAGGCATCCTACAACCGCGCCCACCTGCCGCTGCGCCCGGTGCCGCTGCCGCTGGTGCGCGCCGCCATGCAGGCCCAGACCGAGATGGAGACCCGCCCATGAATTCTACCGTCGATACCCCGCTCTACAGCACCGGCCGTCATGTCGCCCTGCGCCTGAAACCGGGCGAGGAGGTGCTGGGCACGCTGCAGCAATTCGCCGTCGACCACGGCATCGCGGCCTGCGCCATCGTCTCGTCGGTGGGCTCGCTCACCCACGCGGCGATCCGCTACGCCAACCAGAACGACACCACCCGGCTCGAGGGCCATTTCGAGATCTGCTCGCTGATCGGCACGCTGGAATGCGCCGCCCCGGGCGAGGCGCTGAACGGGGCCGAGGCCTCGGCCTCCGGGGGCGCGCATGTGCACCTGTCGATCTCGGACGGCGCGGGGCGGATGATCGGCGGCCACATGATGCGCGGCTGCCGGGTCTACACCACGCTCGAGATCGTGCTGCTGGTGCTCGACGGGCTGAGCTTCACGCGCGAGCCCTGCGAGGCCTCGGGCTATGCCGAACTCGTCATCCGCAACGCCGCGGAAGCCACCGGAAAATCAAACGGATAAGACCAAAAGCAACCGAAACAACAGGGACTAAGGACAGATGAAACTCGATACCAAGTCGCTCGTTCTGATGGCCGTGGCCATCGTCATCAACGTGGTGGTCGGCCAGATCGCCGTGTGGATCAAGCTGCCGCTCTACGTCGACGCGGTGGGCACCATACTGGTGGGCATCCTCGCGGGTCCCTTCGCGGGCGCGCTGACCGGCGTGCTCACCAACCTGATCTGGGGCCTGATCTCGGACCCGGTGGCCGCGGCCTTCTTCCCGGTGTCGCTGGTGATCGGCGCGCTGGCGGGGATCCTCGCGCGCATGGGCTGGTTCAAGTCCGTCGGCATGACCATTGCCGCCGGCGCCGTGATCGGCGTGATCTCGACCATCGTGGCAGTGCCGATCATCGTTTACATGTTCGGCGGCGTGACCGGCGCGGGCACCGACTTTGCCACCGCCTACCTGCTCGCCGTGGGACAGGAGCTGGTGCAGTCGGTCGCCATCGCGAACCTCGTGCAGAACCTCGCGGACAAGATCCTCACCTGTCTCATCGCGTGGCTGATCGTGAAGCGGCTGCCGATGCGCTTCACCTCGGGCTTTGCCTTCTACGGCTACTCCAAGGCCTGAACCATGGCCGTCGCGCGACCCAACGGGGCGGACCACGCCCTGCTCTACGTCCCGGGCCGGAGCTTTCTGCACCGGCTCAACCCCCTGACCAAACTCACGCTCGTGCTGTGGTGCGCGGTGGCGGCCTTTGCGCTGCCGCCGCAGGGCACGATCCCGCTGGCGCTGCTGGCCATCGCGGTCGGCATCTTCGCAGGGGCGGGCAAGGTCTTTGCGCGACGGCTGATCTTCACGCTGACGCCGCTGGCACTGGCGCTCTTCGTGGTCCACGGGATGCTCGTGGACCACGAAGGCGAGCGCGCGGCGTTCCTCGGGCTCGACCTAAGCCACGACGGGCTCGCCTACATGGTACGCATCCTCGGGCGGATCGCGGCGCTGCTCTCGGGCTCGCTGCTGTTCGTCTGCACGACCCATCCTGCCCGCCTGCTCAAGGCTCTGGATTCCCACAACTTCCCGCCCGGCATGGCCTATGTGATCGCAAGCCCGCTGCTGCTGCTCGAGCCCTTCACCCAGCGCGCGCGGGCGATCCGCGAGGCGCAGATGGCGCGCGGGCTCGACCTTCAGGGCAGCTTCCTGACCCGCGCCAGGGCCTTTCCCGCGCTCCTCATGCCGCTGGTGACGCTGGCGCTCGCGGACATCGACCACCGGGCGCAGGTGCTGGACGGGCGCGGCTTCCGCGCCATGCCGCACCGCACCGTGCTGGATGCCCCCGCGGACAGCGGCGTGCAACGGGCGGCGCGCTGGATCATCCTTCTTTCCATCCCCGTGCTCATCGCCGGAGGCATCCTGTGGCACTGATCGACGTCGACCACCTGAGTTTCGCCTATGACGCCACGCCGGTGCTGCAGGACGTGTCCATGTCGGTGGAAGCGGGCGAGAAACTCGCGATCCTCGGCGGCAACGGCTCGGGCAAGAGCACCCTTGCACAGTGGATCGCGGGCTGGCTGCCGCGCGGCACCTTCGCGGCCTCCGAGGGCGGCGTGGCCGTCGAGGGCCGGCCGTGGGCCGAGCTTGACGCCGCCGCCCGCGCGGGCACCGTGCAGTTCGTCGGGCAGGTCCCGATGCAGCAGCTCTCGGGCTTTGCCTTCACGGTCCTTGACGAGATCGCCTTCGGCCCCGGCAACCTGCAGCTTCCCGAGCCCGAGATCCGCGCCCGGGTCGACGCGGCGGTCGGGATCTGCAACCTCGGCCACCTGCTCGAGCGTGATCCGTTCTCGCTGTCCGGCGGCGAGCAGCAACGGCTCTCGATCGCCGCGGCGCTGGCGATGCAGCCGCGCGCGCTGGTGCTGGACGAGCCCACCGGCAATTTCGACCCGGAATCCCGCGACGCGCTGCTCGCGCAGATGGGGAAGCTGCCCGCCGAGCTGGCCATCGTCTGGTGCGACGTGACGCTGGGTGCGGCCATGGCCGTGGCCTCACGCTTCGTGCTGCTTGACGAGGGCCGGATCGCCTATGACGGCGACGCCTCCGGGCTGCTGGCGCATCCGCGCACCGCGCAGATCTTCGGCCTGCCCGCAGTGGCCGAGGCTGCGCTGCTGTGGCGTGCGGCAGGGGTCTGGCCCGAGGGCGTACCGATCAGCGCCGACCCCGCCCGCGTCGCCGCCGTGCTGCGCCCGATGCTGGAGGTGGTGGCATGAGCCCGATCCTGACCCTCGACGGGGTGCGCTTCGGCTACGATCCGGCCAAGCCCGTGCTGCGGGACATCTCGTTCTCGGTGAGCCCGGGCGAGGTCGTGGCCGTGGTGGGCCGCAACGGGGCGGGCAAGTCGACACTGCTGCGGCTCCTGAACGGGCTGCTGCGCCCCGATGCCGGCACGGTAGGGATCGCGGGCCGGGACGCGGGCAAGCTCAAGGTGAGCGAGATCGCCGCCCATATCGGCACGGTCTTCCAGGCCCCCGAACAGCAGATCTTCAACGCCACGGTCAGGACCGAGATTGCCTTCGGGCCCGCGCAGCAGGGGCTCACGCCCGAGGAACAGGCGCAACGCCTTGACGAGGCGGTCGCGCGCACCGGGCTTGGCGAGGTGCTGGAAACCCATCCGCTCGACCTCGACGCGGCGATGCGGCGGTTCGTGGCGGTGGCCTCGGTGATCGCCTGCCGCCCCGATCTCATGCTCTTCGACGAGGCGCAGCGCGGGCTCGATGCGACGCGGCGGCTGCTGTTGGGCGGGATCATCGCCGAGGAAAAGGCGGCGGGCCGCGCCATCGTGCTGGTCTGCCACGACATGGAGTTCGTCGCGGCCCATGCGGACCGGGTTCTGGGGCTCGCCGAGGGGCGGCTGGCGGTGGATGCGACGGTGCAGGAGTTCTTCGCCGATGCCGCCGCCACCCGCGCCGTCTCGGTCGAACAGCCGGGCATCGTGGAACTGGCGCAGGCGCTTGGCCAGCCGGTGGCGCTGAGCGCGCCCGAGCTGGTCGCGGCGCTGGAGCCAAGACTGAAAGGAGGGGCCTGAATGCGGCTCATCATCGACACCGACACTGCGGGAGACGACGCCTTCTCGATCCTGCTGGCGCTGAAGGCGCCGCATGTCACGCTCGAGGGCATCACCATCTGCAACGGCAACGTGCCCTTCGACCAGCAGGCCGAGAACGCGCTTTACACGCTCGAGGTGGCAGGGGCCGGGGGCACCGTGCCGGTCTGGAAGGGCTGCCCGCTGCCGATGCTGCGCAAGCGCGTCGATGCCACGGAATTCTTCGGCGCCGACGGCATGAGCGACGCGGGGTTTCCGCAGGCGCAGCAGCGCCCCGAGGACGGCCACGCGGTCGATTTCCTCATCGACACGATCATGTCGAACCCCGGCGAGATCGAGATCCTCGCGCAGGCGCCGCTGACCAACATCGCCACGGCCTACGTGAAAGAGCCGCGGATCGCGCAAAACCTCAAACATCTCTGGGTGATGGGCGGGCTCGACAATTCCATTGGCAACACCACGCCAGCTTCCGAGTTCAACTTCTACGTCGATCCCGAGGCCGCCAAGATCGTGGTCAACGCGGGCTTTCGGCTGACGCTCTCGACCTGGACGCTGACGATGAATTCGGGCCTCCTGCCCGACGACAAGCTGCGGGTGATCGAGGCCATGGACACGCCGCTCTCTCGCTTCTTCATGACCATCAGCCAGGCGCCCTTCAAGCGCACCGAGATGCGCTACGGCCGCCCGCTGTCCACCCATCCCGACAGCCTGACCTGCGCCTGTGCCATCGACGCCGCGGTGATGCTCGAGACCGCCGACTGCCTCGTCGATGTCGAGACGCAGGGCGAGCTGACCCGGGCTTATTCCTCGATCTGCACGCCGCTGACCCCGGCCGAGGCGGAAATCGACTTTCTCTGGCCTTCGGCCCCGGCGAACGCCCGGGTGATCCGCAAGGCCGACACCAACCGCTTTGCCGAGATGCTGATCGCGGCGCTGGCGGACTGACAGGACGACCGAGATGACCAAGGATTCAGGCGCCGAGATCCGGAACCGCTATTTCGACACGCTCTTTGCCGACGAAAAGCTGATCTGGATGGGGCAGAACACCAACCATATCCCCGCCCACCCGGCGGTGACGCAGGCGATGACCGCCTCGATCGCCAAGGGCGAGTACAACGCCTATGCTCCGCCGCTGGGCTTCGAGTCGCTGCGGGCGGCCATCGTCGAGGATCTGGGCGTGCCGGGCCGGGCGCTGGTGACCGAGGGCGGCGTCAACGCGCTTGCCACGCTGGTGCGCACCAAGGTCCGCGCGGGCGACACCTTCGTGACCTCGGATCCGACGTGGAAATGGCCGGGCCTCTTCGCGACGCAGCAGGGCGCCGAGGTCATCGAGCTGCCGATCTTCGGCCCCGGGACCGGCTACAAGCTGACCCCCGAGGTGCTGGCGGCGTCGGTCGACGACCGTTGCGCGCTGATCTACCTCGTGGATCCCAACAACCCGCTCGGCACCACCTACGATGCCGACGAACTGGCGCAGTTCATCGAGATCGCCAAGTCGGTGGGCGCGCTGCTGGTGCATGACTGCACCTACCGCGACTTCGCCCCCGACCACGTGCCCGCCATGCGCATCGACCCGGTGAACGCGGTCTGCTCGGTGAGCTTCTCCAAGTGGCTGGGGCTCGCGGGGATGCGCGTCGGCGCGCTGGTGGGTGCGCCCGGGCTCATCGACGAATGTGCCGCCTACTCGAGCTCGATCCTCGGTGCGGGGGTCGTGGCGCAGCGGGGCGCCGAGGCGGGGCTGCGCGTGAAGCCCGAGTGGATGCAGACCGTGCGCGCCATCAACACCGCCAACCAGCAGATGATCCGCGAGGCGGTGGCGGCCACCGAGGGCCTCGAGCTGCTGGTCTGGCCGAGCTTCGCCAACTTCCTCTGCATCGGCACCGAAGCCGCGGGCGTCACGCCCGAGCAGCTGGTCGAGGCCTACCGGCAGGAGGGCGTGATGATCCGGCAGGGCAAGTATCACACGGCGCGGTTCGGCGGAGGCTTCATCAAGGTCTCGACCACCGTGCCCGAGGACTGGGCCCGCCGTTTCTGCACGCTGCTGCCCGCGATGATGACGAAGGCGCGCGGCCTCACCGACGTGCCCGCGCTGTTCTGAAGCTGTTCGAGAGGAAGACCCATATGCACATCACCACCAGGGACGGCGTGAAGCTCTATGTCGAGGAAGCCGGGCAGGGCACGCCCATCCTCTTCATCCACGAATTCGGCGGCAACTACGACGCGTGGGAGCCGCAGATGCGCCGCTTCTCCCGTCGCCATCGCTGCATCACCTACGCGGCGCGGGGTTACAAGCCTTCGGACATTCCCACCGATCTCGAGCAGTATTCCCAGCGCATCGCCGTCGAGGACGCGCTGGCGGTGCTCGACGCACTGGGGATCGAGAAGGCGCATATCGTGGGCCTTTCGATGGGCGGTTTCGCCACCGCGCATTTCGGCCTGATCGCCCCCGAGCGCGCACTGTCGCTGACCATCGCGGGCGCGGGCTACGGCGCCGAAAAGCAGTACGAGGAGTATTTCCGCGGTGTCTCGCTCTCGGTTGCCGAGAATTTCGAGACCAGGGGCGCCAAGGAGTTTTCCAAGATCTACGGCCTCGGCGCCAGCCGGGTGCAGTTTCAGAACAAGGACCCGCGCGGCTGGGCCGAGTTCTCGGAGCGGCTGTCGAACCACGACGATCTCGGCGCGGCGCTGACCATGCGCGGCGTGCAGGCGCGGCGGCCGTCGCTCTACGATCTCGAGGCCGAATTCGCGCGGATGGAGGTGCCGACGCTGGTGATGACCGGCGACGAGGACGACCACTGCATCCAGACCTCGGTCTATCTCAAGAAGACCATCCCCGCCTGCGGGCTGGCGATCTTCCCCAAGACCGGCCACACGCTGAACCTTGAGGAGCCCGAGCTCTTCAACCAGCTGCTGGCCGAGTTCCTTGCACAGGTCGAGGCCGGGGCCTGGACGAAGCGCGACCCGCGCGCCGACCCCGGCCAGGTGATGCGCACCACATGAGCGTGGAGATCGACGGCGACAGGCTCTGGTCGCGGCTCATGGAGATGGCCCGGATCGGCGGCTTCGGGGAGGGCGGCGTCAACCGGCAGGCGCTCTCGGATGAGGAGCACGCGGCCTGGGCGCAGATGATCGCATGGGGCGACGAGATCGGGCTGGAACCCTCGACCGACGCGGCCGCCAACCTGTTCCTGACGCTTCCCGGGCAGGACCGCAGCCTGCCGCCGCTGATGGCGGGCTCGCATCTCGACAGCCAGCCCACCGGCGGGCGCTTCGATGGCGTCTTCGGGGTGCTGGCCGCGCTCGAGGCGGTGACCGCGATGGTCCGCGCCGGGCACCGGCCCGCCCGCGACGTCATCGTGGTGGCTTGGATGAACGAGGAAGGCTCGCGCTTCGCGCCCGGCATGATGGGCTCCGAGGTCTTTGCGGGCGTGCGCGGCATCGGCGAAGTGCGCGCGGCGCAGGACGCGGACGGCATCCGCTGCGGCGACGAGATCGACCGCATCCACGCCGCCTTCCCCGCGGTGCCCGAGCGCCCGCCCTTCGTGCCGCTCGCCTACGTCGAGCCGCACATCGAGCAGGGCCCGGTGCTCGAAGCGGTGGGTGTGCCGATCGGCGTGGTCAGCGGCATCCAGGGCAAGATCACCACCGAGGTCACGCTGACCGGGCAGGCGGGCCACGCCGGCACCGAGCCGATGACGGCGCGGCGCGACGCGGTGATGGCCTTTGCGCGTGTCGCCTCGGCCCTGCAGGCAAGCGTCGGCCTCGCGGACCCGGACATCCGCTTCACCATCGGCCGGGTCGAGGTGACGCCCAACGCGCCCTCGGTGATCGCCAGCGAGGTCCGCTTCCGCACCGACCTGCGCCACCCGCTGAACGACGTGCTCGACGGGGCCTCGGAGGTGCTGCGCCAGATCGTCGAGCGCGAGGCGGCGCCCTGCGAGGGCCACGTGCGCGAGCTGGTGAACGCGCCCTCCAACCGCTTCGACCCGGTGCTGCAGGCGCGCATCGCCGAGGCCGCCGTGGCGGGCGGGCACGGCTATCGCCGCATGGCCTCGGCGGCGGGGCACGACGCCCGCCATGTCGCGCGGCTCTGCCCGTCTGCGATGATCTTCATTCCCTGCAAGGGCGGCATCAGCCACGACCCCTCGGAAAGCGCCACCCGCGAGCATGTCATCGCCGGCGCCGAGGTGCTGCTGGGCGTGCTGCTGGCGTCGGAAGGCGGGATGTGACGGTTTCCGGGGAGGCGTGAGCGGTTGGTGGGGTGTCTCTCTGGGCCTCGGCTGGCGGCACGGAGGTTCCCGCTTCGGGGCGCGGGCGTTTCTCTGGCGAGGCCGGGTAAGGGCTGTCGCGGTGGCGGGGTGGCCTGCGCTCTATTGCTCCGGCGACAGAGGCAGGGGCAGGGGCAGGGGCAGGGAACCTGAAGCCCGCTCCCTGCCACGGACCAGCGCCAGTTTCCTCCAACCTGCCGCAGTTCACATCCCCTCCCCGCGGCCTCAGCGCATTTCAGCGCAGCGCTGCCCGAACCCCTTGCGGGACAGCGGTCTCCTCCCTAGCTTTGACCCAGCACTGACAGGAGAGACTTTCGACATGGACCAGACCCTCGCCGCCTTCACCCAGACGGTTTCGCTGCGAGAGTTTTCCCATGCCTGCATCCATTTCCCTGTCCTCCCTGTCGTGGTCCCCGGCTGACGGCAGCGCCCTCCTTTCCGATCTCGACCTGACCTTCGGGCCCGAGCGCACCGGCCTCGTTGGTCGCAACGGCACCGGCAAAAGCACGCTGCTGCGCCTGATCGCGGGTGCGCTGCGCCCGACCTCCGGCCAGGTCCGGATCACCGGCTCCGTCGCGATGATGCGGCAGGAGGCGATGGTCCTCCCAGACGACACCATCGCCGACCTCATGGGCGCGCGCCACGCGCTGGCGCTCCTCGACCGGGCCGAGCTTGGCCGTGCCTCTGCCGAGGAGCTGGCCCACGCCGACTGGACCCTGCCCACCCGGATCGAGGCCGCGCTGGCGCGCTGCGACCTGCCGGTGCCGCCGCAGACCCCGCTCGCGACGCTGTCGGGCGGGCAGCGCAGCCGCGCGGCGCTGGCGGCGCTGCTGCTCGACGGGCCTGACATCCTGCTGCTGGACGAGCCCACCAACAACCTCGACCGGGCCGGGCGCCGGGCGGTGATCGAGCTGTTGCGCGGCTGGACCGGCGGCGCGATCGTCGCGAGCCACGACCGCGAGCTGCTCGAGGAGATGGACGCGATCGTCGAGCTCAGCACGCTCGGTGCGGCGCGCTATGGCGGCAATTACAGTGCCTTTCGCGCGCGCAAGGCGCTGGAACTCGACGCCGCGGCGCACGATCTCGCCCATGCCGAGAAGGCCCGCAGCGAGGCCGCGCAGCGCGCCCGGCAGGCCGCCGAGCGCAAGGCCCGCAAGGACGGCGCCGGGCATCGGTCGCGGGCGAAGGGCGGCCAGCCCAAGATCCTGCTCGACGCCGCCAAGGCCCGGGCCGAGGCCTCGGGCGGGGCGGGCGTCAGGCTGCGCGAGACCCGGCGCGAGGCCGCCGAGGAGGCGCTGAGCCGCGCCCGCGACAAGGTCGAGCAGCTGACCCCGGTGCATATGGAGATCGCGCCGACGGGGCTGCCCGCGGGCCGTACCGTGGTGAGCCTGCAGCGGGTGAGCGGCGGCCACGATCCGGAGGCACCGGTGATCCGGGACCTGAGCCTCACGCTCACCGGCCCGGAACGCGTGGTGATCGCGGGGCCCAACGGCAGCGGCAAGACCACGCTGCTGCGGCTGATCACCGGCGCGCTCAGGCCCGGAAGCGGAGAGGTTCAGGTCGCCGTGCCATGGGCCTTTCTCGACCAGCATGTCGGGCTGCTGGGCACGGAGGACACGCTGCTCGAGAGCTTCCGCAAGCTGAACCCCGATGCCACGCCGCAGCTGGGCCATGCCGCGCTGGCGCGCTTCGGCTTCCGCGCGGCGGATGCACTGCGTCGCGCCGGAGAGCTGAGCGGCGGCGAGCGCCTGCGCGCGGGGCTCGCCTGCGTGCTGGGCGGCACGCCTCCGCCGCAGCTGCTGATCCTCGACGAGCCGACCAACCACCTCGACCTCGACGGCATCGAGGCGCTGGAAGCGGCGCTGGCGGGCTACGACGGGGCGGTGCTCGTGGTCAGTCATGACCGCGCGTTCCTGTCGTCGCTCGGCCCGACGCGGGTTGTGCGGCTGGCGGGGTGAGGGCAGCGCAGTCGCGAGCCTGTCCGGTCGATTGCATCGCTTGGCGTCAGGCCCGAGGGCGTCGGGCCCGCCCCAAAGGATCGTGCCCACGGCCTGTGCCAGAGCGTCAGACCCCGGCGCCTGCAACCGGCGTGGCAGGCCGGGGCTGCATCAGATCGTCGGGCCCCAACGCCTTCCGGAGCGTCAGGCGGCGGGGCGGCCCTGCATCAGGCGCAGGGGTTCATAGACCATGACCGTCTCGCCTCGCTGGTTGCGCACGGTGTTGCGGGTCTTCACGAGGCCGCGGTCGCCCTTGCTCTCCTGCCGGACCTCGAGCACCTCGATCTCGACCGTGATCGTGTCGCCCTCGACCACCGGGCCCTTGATGCTCATGGTGGTGCCGAGGAAGGCCAGCCCGGTCTCCTGCGCGGTGGCGTTGAGCGTGAGCCCCTCGGCCAGCGCGAAGACCAGCGCGCCGGGCGAAGGGTTGCCCTTGATGGCGGCCTCGGTGCGGCGGTACTCGGCGTTGGTGAAGAGCACCTCGATCATCCCGGCAAGATTGACGAAGGCCGAGATGTCCGACGCCGTCACGGTGCGGCCATAGGTCCGGTAGCGGTCGCCGACCGTGAGGTCCTGCCAGTAGAAGCCTCGTCCGAGAAGCACAGGTTCGTTGTTCATGCCGGGATCCCCGCTCTTTGAAGTATCAGTCGTGACCGCTTGAGGTGCGGCATGTCGATCATCGCGCCGTCGAGGGCGGCGACGCCCGCCGCCGGATCGGCCGGGAAGGCCGCGACGGTGCGGCGTGCGGTGTTGACCTCCTCGTCGGAGGGCTGGAAGCCGCGGTTACTCACCGGCACCTGCGCCGGATGGATCGCGAGTTTGCCGGCGAAGCCGTCGCGCACCGCCGCGCGGGACTCGGCCGCGAGCCCGTCAAGATCGCGGATGTCGGTCCAGACCGCGTCGACCGGCTGCACCTCCGCCGCCACCGCACCGAAGAGCGTGGGGTTGCGGGCCATGGTCTGCACTGAGATGCGGACGTTGTCGGCCTCGGTCACGGTGCGGGTGATGGCGCGTCGGAGGACCTCGCCCTCGCGGACCTCTTCGAGCCGGCGTCCGGCCATGTCAGACGTCCTCCGTCTGCTGGCGCGTCCCGCGCCCGAGCACACCGCGGTCCTCGAGCTCGCGGATCGCGTCGGGGCCGTAGCCCAGCTCGGTCAGCAGCGCCGGGCCGTCCTCGCCCAGCTCGGGCGCGCGGCGCGGAGGGCGAGGTGCGGAAGCGCACCGGCTGCGGCACCGAGCGCACCCGGCTCTCGAGATCGTCGGTCGGCTCGAAGAAGCCCACCGCCTGCAGGTGCGGGTCGTTCAGCAGGTCGTCGAGCCCGCTGACCCGCGAATGCGGCACGTCGAGCCGCTCGAAGGTGGCGATCCAGTCCCCGGTCGAGCGCTTCGGCATCTCCTGCCCGAGCACCTCGTACATCTCGCCCACGTGGCGCGAGCGGTCGGTGGCGTCGCCGAACCACGGCTGCGCAACCACGTCGGCGCGACCGAGTTCCTCGAACGTCTTGCGCCAGTGGCGCTCGGTGTAGGGCAGCACGGCGATCCAGCCGTCGCTGGTCGGGAAGGGCCGGCGGTGACGGTTCAGCAGCCGCTGGTAACCCGCGGGCGCCGCCTCGTCGAAGCTGGCGGCGGCCATGTGCTCGGTCATCACGAAGGAGGTCATGACCTCGAACATCGGCACCTCGATCTCGCAGCCCGTGCCGGTCCGCTCGCGCCCGACGAGGGCGGCCGAGATGGCGTTGGCGGCGTAGAGCGCCGCGATCTTGTCGGCGATCACGCCGGGCACGTAGGACGGATCGTTGCCGGTGTAGGTCGGCAGCCTGGCGATGCCCGAAGCGGCCTGGATCACGTCGTCATAGGCGGGCCGCGCCGCATAGGGGCCATCGCTGCCGAAGCCGATGGCCGAGCAGTAAACCAGCTTGGGGTTGCGCGCCCGGAGCGCCGCGGGGCCGAAGCCCAGACGCTCGACCGCCTGCAGGCGCATGTTGTGCAGGAAGACATCGGCGCCGTCGACGAGCTTCAGCAGGATGGCGCGGCCTTCCTCGGTCTTCAGATCCAGCGCGATGCTCTTCTTGTTCCGGTTGTTGTTGGCGAACATCGAGCTTGCGCCCGCCTTCGAGCGCGGATCGACGTAGCGCGCCAGATCCCCGTTCGGTGCCTCGACCTTGACGGCCTCTGCACCAGAATCGCCCAGCATCTGCCCGGCCATGGGCCCGAGCACGATCGTCGTCAGTTCGACGACCCGGACACCCTTCAAAAGATCAAGCACGCGCCTCTCCTTTCGTTGCGGGGCGGCCGGACTGGCGGCCGCCCCAGGTCTCGGTTCAGATGCCGCTCTCGCGGAGCGCTTGGACCTCGGCGCGGAAGTCGGAGAGGATCTCGGTCCCCTTCTTGCCGCGCTTGTCGAGGGCGGCGGCCCAGTCATCGGCGACGCTGGCGAAATCCGCGGTGAGCGTCGCGGTCTCTTCGTCATTCAGCATGATGACGGTGGCGCCCTCCTCCGCCAGCTTGGCGGTCAGCTCGACCTCGGCCGCGTCGAAGGCCTTGCAGGCGCTCGCGGTCACTTCGTGGCCGATGCGGGTCATGGCTTCCTGGATGTCGGCGGGCAGGCTGTCCCACTTGCGCTGCGAGATCGCGTAGGTGATCCCCACCGAGCCGAAGTTGGCGTTGGCGGTCGCCGAGCCCACGATCTGGTCGAGCCCGTAGGAGAAGGTCGAGGTGAAGGGCAGCAGCGCGCCGTCCACGGTGCCCTTGGTCATCGCGTCGAAGATCTCGGGCGGGGTCATGCGCACCGGAGTCGCGCCTGCGGATTGCAGCGACAGCTCCATCGCGCCGGGGTTCGAGCGCATCTTCATGCCCTTGAACCCCTCGAGCGAGGTCACGTCCGCGCGCTTCGAGAAGATCGCCTGGTAGGGCGAGAGCGCCACGTTGTAGAGCACGCGCACGCCGTTGGGCTGGAACTCGAGCTGGTCGAGCTTGCCGCCCGGCTGGATCAGCTTCTCGAAGGCCAGCGAGCCCTCGCAGGACGACGATATCTCGCCGGGCAGCTCGACCACGCCGCCAAGCGGCATCTTCTCGGAGACGTAGGACGGCACGATGTAGCCGATGTCGGCGATGCCGGCCTGGGTGATCGACAGGATGTCCTTGGCCTTGGCGAGCTGCTGGGCCGGGTAGTGCTCGATGGCGATGCGGTCACCGAGCTCTTCCTTGAGGCGCGCGGTGAACACGTCGGTGGTGTTCCTGGTGATGATGTGATCGGCCGGCAGGCTGTCGGCGATCTTGATCGTCACTTCCTGAGCGGCGACGGGTGCCGCGGCGACTGCGGCGCAGACCGCAAGGATGCTGATGGTGGGTTTCATGGTCGTTCTCCTCCGATGGACCAAAGACTTGTCAGGGGGTGCGGGTGCTCAGCACTCGACGCGGGCGCCTTCGCCGTAGGGCGGGCCGTAGCAGATCAGGACGCGCACCGGCGTGTCGCCGATGGCGGTGAAGGTGTGGGGCATGTCGGCGGGGAAGAAGACGCTCTCCTCCGGCCCGATCTCTTCGGTGAGGCCGCCGACCTCGACCCGGGCGCGGCCCTCGAGCATCCAGCAGAACTGGTCGATGCCGGGGTGGAAGTGGGCGCTGGCGCCCTCGCCGGGCTCAATGCGGCCGATCAGCACTTCCATCTGGGTGGCGCCGGTCTCGGGCGACACCAGCCGGCGGTTCACCGTCCCGCTGTGGCCGCGCGGCTGGTAGGCCGCGGCCCTGGCCTCGGTCATGAAGTACATCTTGGGGTCGATGTCGGTCTTTGCGGTCGACATGGTGGCTCCTCCCTTGGACACTTGCGTCTGGATTACTGCGTCGTGCCGGGCAGCCACAGCACCAGCTGCGGGAACGCGACGAGCAACGCGAGAACGATAATGTGCGAGACGACATGCGGTGCGACGCCCCGGAAGATCTCGGAGAGCGGCCGCTCGGCGTAGCGAGAGACCACGAAGATGTTCATGCCCAGCGGCGGGGTGATCATGCCGACCTCGGCCGCGACCACGACCAGCACGCCGAACCACACCGGGTCGAAGCCGAGGCTGGTGATCGCGGGCACCATCACCGGGACGGTGAGGATGAGGATCGCCATCTGGTCCATGAAGCAGCCCATGATCAGGTAGAAGACGATGATCCCAGCCATCACCACGTAGGGCGACACGTCGAGCCCGGTGATCCAGTTGACGAAGCCCGGGGTGATCTGGCCCAGCGTCAGCACGTAGCCGAAGATGTGCGCGCCGATGATGATCATGAAGATCATGCAGGTGGCGCGGACCGCCCGCGCCAGCGCGCCCCAGGTCGTCTTCCAGCTGAGCGTGCGGAACGCCGCGGCAATGACGAAGGCTCCGAAGGCGCCGAGACCGGCCGCTTCGGTGGGCGTCGCGATGCCCAAGTAGATCGAGCCCGTGACACAGAGCAGCAGCAGCAGCATCGGCCCGATGTCCCGCAGGGCGCGGATCTTGTCGCGCATCGGCCAGGGCCGTGCCGCCGGCGCGATGGACGGGTCGCGGGCCATCAGCACGTAGATCGTCACGATGATCGCCAGCGTCACGATGATCCCGGGGATGACCCCTCCGATCAGCAGCGAGGCGATGTTGACCTCGACGATGATGCCGTAGAGCACCAGCGCGATCGACGGCGGGATGAGCATGGCGAGCGTACCCGAGACGGCCACGACACCGGACGCGAACTTCACCTCGTAACCCGCTCTGCGCATTGCAGGAATAGAGGTAGACGACAGCGCAGCCGCGGCCGCGGTGGACGAGCCCGAGATGGCCCCGAACCCGGCGCCCGCGAGCGCCGTGGCGACGGCGAGCCCGCCCGGAAGGCGGCCCACCCAGATGGTGATCGCCTTGAACATCCGGTCGGCGATGCCGCTGACGATGACGAACTCGGCCATCAGGATGAAGAGCGGCACGGCGATCAGCTCGAAGCCGTTGGTGGTCGACAGCGGCGTGGTCGAGAGCACCGAGAGCGCGCTCTCGAACCCGACGATGGTCATCAGCCCGACAAGGCCGGTGAAGGCCAGCGCGAAGCCCACGGGAACGCCGAGCAGAAGCAGGACAAGCAGTCCGATCACGACAAGAAGCGACGTCATTGCGCGGCCTCCCCGGACGCACGGCCAAAGGCGTTGTTGAGGGAAATCACGATGCGCGCGGCACAGACCAGCACCATCGCGGCGGAGCCGATGGGCACGAGCGCGTAGCTCGCCCATGCCGGCCACGGCACGATGCTCGCGATCACCTCGTCGTTGGCAAAGCTCTTGGCGGCGCGCTCCCAAGCGACCCAGGTCAGCAGGCCGAAGACCCAGAGCCCGATGGCGCTCGACACCACGTCGGTGAGTTCGCGCAGGCGGTGCGGCAGGTTGAGGGTCAGCAGATCGACCGAGAGGTGCTCGGCGCGCCAGTAGGTCGGGCCGAAGCCGAAGAAGAAGACCGCGGGCGTGAGGTAGAGCACGACGAGGTCATGGGCAAAGAAGATCGGCGTCCCGGCGCCGTAGCGCAGCGCCACGTCGGCGACGATCAGCAGCGTCATGAAGGCCAGCGCAAAGACCGCGACCGCGGTGAAGGCGTGGTCGACGACCGCCATGTATTTCCGGATCATCGGCCGTCTCCGCTTTCGTGGATCTGGCTCTTGATGGCCGCGACAACCCGCGCGAGCGCCGCGCCGATCTCGTCGTAGCGGCCCTGCATTCGGTAGTTCGGCCCCGCCACGGACAGCCCGTATTTCTGGTCGGCGATGTCGAGCAGCACGCCCGCGCCCGAAACCTCGGGGGTGAATTCGGTGGCGTTCAGGAACCAGCCGCGCTCGCGCCCGGCGACGATGTTGTCGAAGAGCGCGTCGGGATCGGTGATCGAGGTCTCCGCGGCCTCGGAATAGTCGAGCCCCGCCAGCTCGCGCCGCAGCGCCGCGTCGTCGAGCGACGAGAGGATCGCCTTGCCCGAGGAGATCGCGTAGATCGGCCGGGTCTCGCCCGCCCTCGCCGAGTAGCGCACGCCTTTGCGGGACTCGAGCGCCTCGAGATAGATTGCGTGATCGCCCTCGCGGGCGGCGAGCAGGATGGTCTCTCCGGTCTCTTCGCGCAACGCTTCCATGTGCTCGCGCACGAGTCCGAGCACCGGGTCTCCGTCAAGGATCGACAGGGTCAGATCGTGCATGCGGCGCGTGGGGTAGAACCCGCCCCGTTTCCGGACCTCGAACAGGAACCCGCGCTCGCGCAGGGTCGAGACGAGGTTGCTGGTGCTCGAGAGCGGCAGCTCCAGCGTCTCCGACAGTTGGGTGAGCGTGGCCGGCCTCTGAGACGCGGCAAAATACTCAAAAAACCGCAGGACGTTATCCGCCTGACGTACGGCCATAGATTTCCTCCCTCCATCGCGGACCCTCTCCCTGGAGCCGCGACTCTTCTTCACATGTGTGAAGCTATCTTCTTATACAGGAAGTATTGGGGCAGTGGTTGGGCGTCAAGGAAAAAGCCTGGAGGTGCGTTCTGGCGAGGGGCGCACGTCAGGACGCGTATATATTAATAACGCATTATCAATGCCGTGATCGCAATTCCTCACGCATAACATTAGATGGAAAGGCGCCTCCCGGTGCCCGCCGAGCCCTCCCGCGGAAGGACAACGACAGGCACCCCGACGAGGCCGGGTCATGTGAAACGACGATGCGGGAAGCAGAGCCTGCGGGCGGTTTCGCGCGGCAGGCGATGGCGCGCTCGGGCACTTGTGCCGTGAGCCGTCGGTCAGCGCGGCGCATTTCGGCCGCGCCATGATCCGGGGCCGAAGGGGCCCCGGACCGCGCCAGGTCACTGGCGCCGGATCAGCGCGTCCAGAAGCACGATGCCCTGACCCTCGGGCCGCACCAGGAGCGGGTTGATCTCGGCCTCCGCGTCGATGATCGGCGTGACCGCGAGCTCGGGGTTGAACTGCGCCGAGGAGCCGATGGTGACGAGCAGGGCGCCGGTCTCGGGGTCCGCGATCAGCCGCGAGACGACCTCCTTCATGGTGTCGTATTTCGTACCTGCGCGGTCAGGGCCTCGCGGGTGGGCCCGCTGCAGCCGGCGATCTCGACGCCGCGGGCGCTGATCTGGTCGACCAGCATGGCGCCGCCGCCGCCGGGGGTGGTCAGCACCGTCAGCCTGCGGGGCCGGTGCGCGGGCAGCCGCATCTTCGACAGCAGGCGCGGCGCGTCCATGAGCGTGTCGAGGCTCTCGGCCTGCCGGATGCCGATGCTCTCGAGGAAGGCCGACACCGCCTCGGCGGCGCCGGTGAGCGCGCCGGTGTGCGACACCGACAGCGCGCGCCCCTCGTCGGAGCGGCCGATCATGTAGGCGACGACGGGCTTGCCCCGCCCGGCCGCGCCGCGCGCGAAGGCGGCAAGCGCCTCGCGGTCGCGGATGGTCTCCATGAACAGCAGGAAGCCGTCGGTGGCCGGATCGTCGAGCAGAAGCTGGCCGAGCTGACCGATCCCGGCGCCCGCCTCGTTGCCGACGGACACGAGCGTCGAGAAGGCGCAGCCCCGGGCCTGCCCGCGCGAGAGCAGGGTTCCGATGATGCTGCCGCTCTGGGACAGCACCGCGAGGTTGCCGCGGTCGAGCCGGTCGGTGGCGAAGGCCGCGTTGGTGCTGCAGCAGAACCCGGCCGCGGTGGAGACCACGCCGGTGGAGTTGGGCCCGATCAGCAGGATGCCCGCGTCCTGCGCGATGCGCTGCAGCCGTTCCTGCCGGGCGCGCCCCTCGGGCCCGGACTCGACGAAACCGTCGGCGAGCACGGTCACCACCGACACGCCAGCCCTTGCGCAATCCTTGAGCGCGGCGATGGCGGGCTCGGCGTCGAGCAGGATGTAGGCGTGGTCCACCGGCTCGGGGATATCGGTGAGCCGGGCAAAGCTCGGCAGCCCCATGACCTCGGAGCGGGTCGGGTTGACCGGGAAGATCCGCCCCCCGAACCCGTGCTTGCGCAGGAACTCGAGCGGCCGCGCCGTGAGCTTGCCAGCGCTGCCCAAGGCGCCGATCAGGGCCACGCTGCGAGGCGCGGTCAGCGCCCGCAGCGGATCGGGCGATACCTTGGTGGGCATGTTCATCATTCTGCGGCCAGCGTTCTCGGGGGGCGCTGGTCGAAACGGCGGTCGAACACGCCTTCCGCGACCCGGGTCTTCAGGATTTCGGGCGACCCGCCGGCGATCATCCACCCGCGGGTGCGCCGGAGGCAATACTGCGCCGTGCTCTCGCGCGAGAACCCGAGCCCGCCGAGCACCTGCACCGCCTCGTTCGCCGCGAGGAAACCTGCCTCGTTGCAGGCGAGCTTGGCAAGCGCGGTCTCGTGCGGGTCGGCCAGCCCGTCCATGCCATTCACCGCGGCGCGCATCAGCAGCAGCCGGGCGCTTTCGAGCCGCAGCTCCATCTCCGCGAACTTCCACTGCAGGCCCTGGAATTCGCAGAGCGCCCGACCGAACTGCTTGCGGGTCAACGCATGCTCGCGCGCGAGGTTGAAGGCGTGGCGGCCGACGGCCACCGCGCGGGCCGAGTTGCCGAGCCGCTCGCCGTTGAAGCCGGAAATCTGTTTCTTGAACCCGCCCGGTCCGAGCAGCACGTTCTCTTTGGGCACCCGGACATTGTCGAAATAGAGTTGCGACCATTCCTCGCCATTCATGAAGGACGAGGGCTCGCCGACCTCGAACCCGGGCGTGCCCTTCTCGATCAGCACCGATCCGATGCCGGACGTGCCGGGCCGAGGCTGTGTGGAAACGCTGTCTCGTCGTAAGCTTCTGCTAGGCAGCGGGAGGTAGGGATGGCGGGGTTCATCGACGGCATCGACCGGGAACAGGTCACGCTTTTCCCTGATCGTCTCGAGGACTGGATCGACGAGGATCACCTGGCCCTGCAGGCGCCGGAACGCGTCCGCGGCCTCGTCCTAGCCAATTGCGGCGCCTTGCCGGCGGGATCCGAAGTGCGCCGACGCCGCCTCGCCGACCTGGTCCTTGCACGGAAGGACATGCGCAGCTTCGCCGCGCACTGGGTGCCACCGCTGGTCGCAGACGGCGGTTGTGCGGAGATCGTCGGGATGGTTGCCGCCATACCCGCCGAGCGCCTCGACCGCGAGGTGCGCGAATGCTCTCCCGCCCCGACACCTTCGCACGGCTGCACCGCATCGTCTGCCCGACGCTTCTGCTGGCGGGCGAGGCCGACACGGCGACGCCGCTCGTGGCAATGCAGAAGATGGCCAGGGAGATGCCGTCGGCCAAGCTTCGATCTCTGCGCGGCGGGGGTCACTTCCGGCCCTTGGAACGGGCCGAGGCCGTGGCGGAGCTCATCGGGGTCTGGCTCGAGACGCTGGACGCACCACACACTTTAACGGATTGATATCTCGCGGCTTTCACCGCGACCCCTTGGCAGCAGCCCCTGACGCCAGCGTGCCCGCGCGGTGCGGATGAACAGGCTTTCCCGGTTGGGCGAAGCCCGGCCGAGACCCAAGGAAAGCGCTCGCCCCGCCGCGCACCCGAACACAGCCCTTTCCACCGCCCCGCGCGGCGAACCACCTTGGCCGCAATCCAGCAGGCGACCCAGCCGCCGCCCGCTCAGTCGCTGTCGACCGGGATGACGGTGGTGTGCTTGACCCGGCGCAGCACGAAGAGGGTGGAGGCGCTGGAGACGCAGTCGAGCTCGTGCACCCGCCCCATCAGCACCTGTTCGAGATCGGCGATGTCGCGGACCACGAGGTGCAGAAGGTAGTCCCAGTCGCCCGAGATCGAGTAGACCTCGACGATGGCGGGCTCCGCCTCCATGGCCTTCTGGAACAGCGCCCGGGCCCGCGCGTCCTGCGATTTCATCCGCACCTGGCAGAAGGCATCCATGCCGCGCCCGACCTTGGCGGGGTCGACGAGACGCACGGGCGGGCTCAGGACTCCGGCCTCTTCCATGGCCCGGATGCGGCGCCAGCAGGTGGCGGTCGAGCTGTTGGCGCGCTCGGCCAGCTCGCCCACGCTGATCGAGGCATCCCGTTGCAGCGCAGACGCGATCTTCGCTTCCAGCGGGCCAATCTTGAAATCCTGTTTCACCTTTCTCCTCCAGCTGATCTTAGGAAGCCAACTATCCAGAAAATCTGCAGGGAATGGGAATCAAAATTCACCGCCCGGAGGTATCCTATCAGAAAGATGAATTGTCTACATTCCTGTAGGTAGCTCTGGGGGGAGATCATGACGGACCAGACACCCATTCTCCGGGATTACGAACTGCTCGACCGCTATACGCGCACGAAAGGCCGGGTCTTTCTGACCGGCACGCAGGCGATCGTCCGCATCGCGCTGGACCAGGCGCGCCGCGACCGCAGGGCAGGGCTCAACTCCCGCGGCTTCATCTCCGGCTACCGCGGCTCGCCGGTGGGCGGCATCGATCTCGAAGTGACGAAGAACCGCAAGCTGGTGTCCGAGGCCGGCGTCGATTTCGTGCCCGCCGTGAACGAGGAACTGGGCGCCACGCAGATCATCGGCACCCAGCAGGTCGAGACCGACCCGGACCGCACCGTCGATGGGGTCTTCGGGCTCTGGTACGGCAAGGGGCCGGGTGTCGACCGGGCGGGGGATGCGCTCAAGCACGGCAACGCCTACGGCTCGTCCCCGCACGGCGGCGTGCTGGTGGTGGCCGGTGACGACCACGGCTGCGTGTCCTCGTCGATGTCGCACCAGTCGGACGTGGCCTTCATGAGCTTCTTCATGCCGACCATCAACCCGGCCAATGTGGCGGAATTCCTGACCTTCGCCGAGTGGGGCTATGCGTTGTCGCGGTTTTCGGGCATGTGGGTCGGCTTCAAGGCGATCTCCGAGACCGTCGAGTCCGGCATGTCCTTCGAGCTTCCCGAGGACCGCGCGTTCGCCCTCCCCGAATTCGAGGCCCCGGAGGGCGGGCTGCACTACCGCTGGCCCGATCTGCCCGGGCCGCAGATCGAGGCGCGGCTCGAGCACAAGAAAGCCGCGGTGCTGGCCTTTGCCCGCGCCAACCCCATCGACCGGACCGAGTGGGGCTACCGGAACGCCCGCTTCGGCATCGTGACCACCGGCAAGTCGCATCTCGACGTGCTCGAGGCGCTGCGTCTTCTGGGCATCGACAAGGCCCGTGCCGCCGAGATCGGCATCGATCTCTACAAGGTCGGCATGGTCTGGCCGCTCGAACATGAGGGCGCACTCGCCTTTGCGCAGGGCAAGCAGGAGCTGCTCGTCGTCGAGGAGAAGCGCGGCATCATCGAAAGCCAGCTCAAGGAATATTTCTACGACTACCCGGGCCGCAAGCCCGAGCGCATGGTCGGCAAGCGCGACGAGAACGGCGACCGGCTGATCCCCTGGACGCAGGAGCTTGGCGCGGTGATGCTGGCCCGGCACATCGCCGACCGGCTCGAGCGCAACTTCCCCGAACTCGACCTCGTGGCACGGGCCGCAAACGTGGTGCCTGCCTCAGCGCCGATCAACGTGCCCGGCGCGACGCGGACGCCCTACTTCTGCTCGGGCTGCCCCCACAACACCTCGACCAAGGTGCCCGAGGGCAGCCAGGCGCTTGCCGGGATCGGCTGCCACTTCATGGCAAGCTGGATGAACCGCAACACCACCTCGCTGATCCAGATGGGCGGCGAGGGCGTGAACTGGGTGTCGCGCTCGAAGTACAACGGCAACAGGCACGTGTTCCAGAACCTCGGCGACGGCACCTATTACCACTCGGGCTCGCTCGCGCTGCGTCAGGCGATCGCCGCGGGCACCAACATCACCTACAAGATCCTGTTCAACGACGCGGTGGCGATGACCGGCGGGCAGGATGTGGACGGCCCCATCTCGGTGCCCGCGATTGCGCAGTCGGTGGCGGCCGAGGGCGCGAAGAAGGTGGTGATCGTCTCGGACAAGCCCGAGGCCTTCCGGAAATCGGACCTCCCGGCCGGCGTCGAGATCGAGCACCGCCGCGAGCTCGACCGGGTGCAGCGCGAGCTGCGCGAGATCCCCGGCACCACGGTGCTCATCTACCAGCAGACCTGCGCCACCGAGAAGCGCCGCCTGCGCAAGCGCGGCAAGATGGAGGACCCGAAGAAGTTCGCGGTCATCAACCCACTGGTCTGCGAGGGGTGCGGCGATTGCTCGGTCGAATCCAACTGCCTCAGCGTCGAGCCGCTGGAGACGGAATTCGGCCGCAAGCGCAAGATCAACCTCAACACCTGCAACAAGGACTTCACCTGCGTGAACGGCTTCTGCCCGAGCTTCGTGACCGTCGAGGGCGCGACGCTGAAGAAGGGCGCGGCCGGGGCCGACGCGGCGCAGCTCGGGGCGCTGGCCGCGAAGCTGCCCGAGCCGGTGGGGCCGGACCTCTCGACGCCGTGGGATATCCTCGTGACCGGGGTCGGGGGCACCGGCGTGGTCACCGTGGGCCAGCTCATCGTCATGGCCGCGAACCTCGAGCAGAAGGGCGCCTCGGTGCTGGACTTCATGGGCTTCGCGCAGAAGTTTGGCCCGGTTCTCAGCTACATTCGCATGGCCCGCACCGAGGCCGAGGTGAACCAGGTGAAGATCGAGCCGAGCTCGGCACATGCGCTGATCGGCTGCGACCTGGTGGTCAGCTCCTCGCCCAAGGCCTCGATGACCTACCGCAAGGGCGAGACCCGCGCGGTCATCAACACCGCCGTGATGCCGACCGGCGATCTGGTGCAGAACCGGGATGCGGATCTCAATTCCGGCGCGCGGCTCGAGGCGATCCGCGGCACCGTCGATGCGGCGAGCCTGCAGACGCTGGACGCCAACGCGCTCTCCGAGGCGCTGCTGGGGGACAGTGTCTTTGCCAACGTGATGATCCTCGGTGCCGCCTGGCAGGCGGGGCTGGTGCCGCTGGGGCTCGAGAGCCTGATGCGGGCCATCGAGCTCAACGGCGTGAAGCCCGAACTCAACAAGGCGGCCTTCACCTGGGGCCGGGTCGTCGTCGTCGACTGCGCCGCGGTCGAGCGGATCGCCGCGATGCCGGTGACGCAGGTGCAGACCCTCGACGAGCAGATCGCCCGCCGCGCCGCCTTCCTGACCGATTACCAGAACACGGGCTGGGCCAAGCGCTACACCGACGCGGTCGACAAGATCCGCGCGGCCGAGACGGCGGCCACCGGTGCGCCGGGCGCGCTGACGGAGGCGGCCATGAAGGGGCTCTTCAAGGTCATGTCCTACAAGGACGAATACGAGGTCGCACGGCTGCACACCCAGACCGGCTTCTACGAGAGCCTCGGCGCCCGCTTCGACGGCGCGTTCACGGTCAAGCACCACATGGCGCCGCCGTTCTTCCCGGCCAGGCTCGATGCGCGCGGCCGCCCCTGCAAGCGCGAATTCGGCAGCTGGATGCAGGGCGGCCTGAAGACGCTGGCGAAGCTGAAATCGCTGCGCGGCACCCCGCTCGACCCGTTCGGCCACACCGCCGAGCGCCGGATGGAGCGCGGGATGATCACCGACTACCGGGCCCTGCTCGACCGGCTCGCCGCGGGCCTGACCGCCGAGAACCGCGACGAGGCGGCCCGGATCGCCGGAATGGTGATGGAGGTGCGGGGCTACGGTCCGGTGAAGGAACAGGCCGCCGCAAAGGTGCGCGCCGAGACGGAGGCCGCGCTGCAGGCCTCCGCCTTCTAGGCCGGGTGCGGGTTCCCTTGCGCGCACCGGCGGGGCGGGGCGCCCCTCGCCATGTGGGCGCCGTCATCGCGACCTGCCGGTCACTCCCTGATGGCGTCTTCCAACCGGTCGAGGCAGGCGTGCAGCGTCGCGAACATGTCCTCGCCGAGATGGTCCCGCAGCCGGACGCGCCGGGCTTCGAAGCGCGGCATGATCCGGGCGAGGATCGTTCAGCGTCGAGCATGGCATCGTCCGCTCCAAGGCCGCGACGCTGACAAAGCGCAAGGAGCCGTCGCAATTGGCGCTGATGAAGACGATCAAGGCGGCGATGGATCCGCAGAACACGCTCGGGAGCGGCATTTTCGTCGTGGAGAGGTGATGCCTGCCCAAGCGCGGCTGCAGCGGGGCTCCGACAAGGCACACATCTCACTGAATACATGTATTTCGTGTGACATATCGCGAGCCGTCGCGTAGACTGACCCTGCTCGACAACGGGCAAGGTTGGCTTTGAGGGCGCGCGATGAACGAGGCGGCAGGACAGTTTTCGACGGGCGTGGAAGCGGCATTGGCCGAAGCCCCGCGCGCGCCTGCCTTCATCGTGACGCTCTACGGCGACGTGGTCGAACCACGAGGCGGGATGCTCTGGATGGGCAGCCTGATCGAGTGCTGCGCTGTTCATGGCCTCAACGAGAGCCTCGTGCGCACGGCAGTGTCGCGGCTCGTCGGGGCAGGGCGCCTCGAAGGGGTGCGGATCGGTCGCAAGAGCTACTACCGCCTGTCGGATGCGGCGCGGTGCGAGTTCCGCGAGGCCGCGCGCCTGTTGTTTTCACCGCCTGCGGCGCCCGAGGACTGGCTGCTCTGCCTTTCCGAGACCCTGCGCGAGACGGAGCCTCCCGACCCTTGGGCGCGCCTCTCGCCGAACGTGGCCATTGCGCCAAACAACGACGACGTGGCGCCGCTGGACGGCGTTCTGATGCGGGCGAAGCACCTCGAGGGGCACGGCGACCTGCATGCCCTCGCGCATGAGACATGGCGCCTCGACGAGGTCGCGCTTGCCTATGAGCGCTTTCTCGAACGGCACTCCGGGCTGCTGGACCGGCTCGAAGGTGATGCGCCGCTCAGCCCCTCGGTCGCGCTCGCGCTGCGGCTGCGACTGGTGCACGACTACCGCCACGCGGCACTCAGCGACCCGCGCCTGCCGCGCGCCGCCTGTCCGCAGGACTGGCCGGCGGAGCGCGCCCGGCAGCTTTTCGTCAGCGCCTATGTCGGCCTCTCCGCCCCGGCCGAGGCCTTCGTGGGCGCGCAATTTCTCAGTCCTGACGGGGCTTTGGCGGCCCGCAACGAGGAAACCGAACGGCGCCTGTTCCAGCTCAAGCGCGAGGCGGCGACATAGGAGAAGAGGGGGGAGGCCTCACAATACATCACACCAGTTTTCATTTTCCATGTTAACACGTGCTGTTTCTCGTGCTATTTCATTGACCGAACGATCGGTCATTACCGGTTGGCATTGATTCTCGAGGGAGGAGGATACGGATGTCCGAGGCATTTATCTGCGACGCGGTACGCACCCCCGTGGGCCGTTACGGCGGGGCGCTGTCCGGCGTCCGCGCAGACGACCTCGCAGCGGTGCCGCTTGCGGCGCTGATGGCGCGGAACCCGTCGGTCGACTGGGCGGGCGTGGACGACATCATCCTCGGATGCGCCAACCAGGCCGGTGAGGACAACCGCAACGTCGCGCGCATGGCCGGGCTGCTGGCGGGCCTGCCGATCGAGGTGCCCGGCACCACGGTCAACCGGCTCTGCGGCTCGGGCATGGATGCCATCGGCCTCGCCGCGCGCACCATCCGCGCCGGCGACGGCGACCTGCTGCTGGCAGGCGGCGTCGAGAGCATGAGCCGCGCGCCCTTCGTGGTGGCCAAGGCGACCTCGGCCTTCTCGCGCAATGCCGAGATGTACGACACCACCATCGGCTGGCGCTTCACGAACCCCAAGCTCGACAAGGCTTTCGGGACCCATTCAATGCCCG
>NZ_JAATOS010000141.1:0-9079 GCF_011806505.1 Salipiger sp. HF18
TCTCCTCGACGCGCTCCTCGACGAAGGCCTTGTCGCGGCTCTCGCGCCGGAGCCCGAAGGCGATGTTGTCCCAGACGGACAGGTGCGGGAACAGCGCGTAGCTCTGGAACATCATGTTCACGGGGCGCTTGTTCGGGGGCACGTCCGAGATCTCCTGGCCGCCGAGCAGGATGCTCCCGCTGGTCACCGACTCGAACCCGGCGAGCATCCGCATCATCGTGGTCTTGCCGCATCCGGACGGGCCGAGGAGGGCGAAGAATTCGCGCTCGTAGATCTTGAGCGACAGATTGTCGATGGCGGTGAAGTCGCCGAAACTCTTGGTGACGTTGCGGAACTCGATCAGTGGTTTCTGATCGGTGTCCGTCCATGGGGCAAAGACGGTCTGGGCCATGCGGGATCGGATCCTGTCAGGTCAAAACGCCCGCGCCGGGTCTCCGGCGCGGGCTGTCATCGGGTCGCGGCTCAGGTGCCGGACTTGATCTTGGTCCAGAGGCGGGTGACCTCGCGCTGGACCTTCGGATCCCACGGCGTCGTGGTGAAGGTGTTCTCCATCGCCTCGGGCGTCGGATAGATCGCCGGATCGCCGATCACGTCCTCGGCGAGGAATTCCTGCGAGGCGAGGTTGCCGTTGGCGTAGTAGACGTAGTTCGATGCCGCCGCCATGTTCTCGGCGTCCATGATGAAGTTCAGGAACTTGTGGGCGGCGTCCGGGTTCGGCGCGTCGACCGGGATGGCCATCATGTCGAACCACATCTGCGCGCCCTCGTCGGGGGCGTAGTAGGAGATCTCGACGCCGTTGTCGGCCTCGGCCGCACGGTCGCGGGCCTGCAGGATGTCTCCGGACCAGCCGACCGCGACGCAGATGTCGCCATTGGCCAGAGCGTTGATGTACTCCGAGCTGTTGAACTTCTGGATGTAGGGGCGGATCGGGTCGTAGACCGCCTCGGCCTTGGCGATGACCTCGGGGTCATGGCTGTCGGGATCCTCGCCGATGTAGTTCAGCGCGGCCGGGATCATCTCGGACGGCGCGTCGAGGAACATCACGCCGCAGGAGGCGAGCTTTTCCATGTTCTCGGCCTTGAACACGAGATCCCACGAGGTCACGGGCGCGTCTTCGCCGAGCACTTCCTTGACCTTGGCCTCGTTCACGCCAAGCCCGGTGGTGCCCCACATGTAGTTGATGGCGTGTTCGTTGCCGGGGTCGTATTTCGAGGTCCGCTCCGAGATCACGTCCCACATGTTCTCGATGTTCGGCAGCTTCGACTTGTCGAGCGGCTGGAAGGCGCCGGCCATGATCTGACGCTGCAGGAAGGTGCCGGTCGGAACCACGACGTCGTAGCCCGAGCCGCCCGCGAGCATCTTGGTCTCGAGGACCTCGTTGCTGTCGAACACGTCGTAGATCAGGTCGATCCCGGTTTCTTCCTCGAACTTGGCCAGCAGGCTCTCGTCGATGTAGTCGGACCAGTTGTAGACGCGGACTTCCTCGGCCTGGGCCATTCCGGCCGACAGTGCGAGGATCGCGGTGAAACTCAGAAGGGGTTTCTTCATCATGTGCTCCCGTTGGACAGGGGGTCTTGTCGCCCCGTGGCCTTTGGATTTGATCAAATGTTGCGGCGCATGGCAACATGCGAGATGTTTTCATGGCCCGCCTGAGCGTGCAAGATGGGTTCGCGGGCGGTTTGGTCAAACGGGAGGCAGATGGTGAACATGCGAGCAGACGGTGCTGGACTGCCGACCCACGAGGTCGTCTACCGCCAGTTGCGGGACATGATTCTGTTCGGCGAGCTGGAGCCGGGACAGCCGGTCACGATCCAGGGTCTGGTCGAACGGCTCGAGGTCGGAATGACCCCTGTACGCGAGGCGTTACGCCGGCTCATCGCCGAGGGCGCGCTGGTGTTTCAGGGCAATCGCCGGATCATCGTGCCGGTGCTTGGCGTGGCCTCGGTCGAGGAGCTGACGCTGGCCCGCGTGGCGCTCGAGCCGCAGCTTGCCCGCAGGGCGGCATTGCGTTGTCAGGGCGGCGAGGTGCAGCGGCTGCGCGAGACCGACGCGCGGCTCGACGCGGCCATCTCCAAGGGCGACGTGCACGGCTACCTCGTGGAGAATCACCAGTTCCACGCCGAACTGAACGCGGTGGCCGCGGCGCCGATTCTCACCGACCTCGTCGAGGGGCTGTGGCTGCGCTTCGGGCCGTCGCTGCGGGTGGTCTGCGGCCAGTTCGGTACGCGCAACCTGCCGGACCAGCACAAGGCGATCCTGTCGGCGCTCGAGGCCGGCGATCCCGACGCCGCGGCGAAGGCCATGGAGCAGGACGTCCGTCAGGGCATGGACCAGATCTCGGCGGCGCTGCGGGCGGTGTGACGATCGCCTCCGGCGCGCTGCCGTAACGTCCGCCTGACGCGGCAACCGGGCCGTGAGTGAGCGATTCGATTGACAGCAAATAATTTGATCATATTCTGCCGCGCAAACCCCTCGACGATTCAGGAGACGCGGCCATGACGCTCATTTCCACCAACACCCCGACCGCCGAATTGCAGGCGCTCGACGCCGCTCACCACGTACACCCGTTCACCACCGGCGCTGATCTGGCCAAGAAGGGCGCGCGGGTGATCACCCGTGCCGAGGGCTCGTGGCTCACCGACAGCGAGGGCGAGCGCATCCTCGACGGCATGGCGGGGCTCTGGTGCGTGAACATCGGCTACGGCCGCAAGGAGCTTGCCGCGGCGGCCCCGCGCCAGATGGAGGAGCTGCCCTATTACAACACGTTCTTCCAGACGACTCACGTCCCGGCGATCCAGCTCTCGGCCCGCATCGCCGAGCTTGCGCCGGGCAACCTGAACCACGTGTTCTATGCCTCGTCCGGGTCCGAGGCCAACGACACCAACATCCGCCTCGTGCGCACCTACTGGGCCGAGAAGGGCCAGCCCGAGCGGCAGGTCATCATCTCGCGCTGGAACGCCTACCATGGCTCGTCGCTGGGCTCGATGTCGCTCGGCGGCATGAAGGGCATGCACGGGCAGGGCGGCGTGGTGCCGGGCGTGCACCACATCGACCAGCCCAACTGGTGGGCCGAGGGCGGCGACATGAGCCCCGAGGAGTTCGGGCTGGAGCGCGCGCGCCAGCTCGAGGCCGCCATCGAGGAGATCGGCCCCGAGAAGGTCGCGGCCTTCATCGCCGAGCCGGTGCAGGGCGCCGGCGGCGTGATCATCCCGCCCGAGACCTACTGGCCCGAGATTGAGCGCATCGTGAAGAAATACGGCATCCTGCTGATCGCCGACGAGGTGATCTGCGGCTTCGGCCGGACCGGCAACTGGTTCGGCTCGCAGACCATGGGGATCACGCCGGACATCATGACCATCGCCAAGGGCCTGTCCTCGGGCTACCAGCCGATCGGCGGCTCGGTGCTGTCCGACGAGGTGGCCGAGGTGATCTCGGGCACCGAGTTCAACCACGGCTACACCTATTCGGGTCACCCGGTGGCCTGCGCCGTGGCGCTCGAGAACCTGCGCATCCTCGACGAGGAAGGCATCGTCGAGAAGGTCCGCGAAGAGACCGGCCCCTATCTCAAGCAGAAGTTCGAGAGCCTGACCGAGCACCCGCTGGTGGGCGAGGCCAAGATCGTGGGCTTCATGGGCTCCATCGCGCTGACCCCGGACAAGGCCAGCCGTGCGGCCTTTGCCTCGGAGGCGGGCACCGTGGGCTACATCTGCCGCGAGCGCTGCTTCGCCAACAACCTGGTGATGCGCCACGTCGGCGACCGCATGATCATCTCGCCGCCGCTGGTGCTGACCCGGGAAGAGATCGACGTGCTGATCGCGCGCGCCTGGAAGTCGCTCGACGAATGCCACGCCCGGCTCAAGGCCGAGGGGCTGATGGTCGCGGCCAGCCGCTCCTGATCCGGATTGCGCGGCGCCCGGCAAGGGCGCCGCGCCCTGGTCTCAGTGGGCCATCATCTCGGCGGCGACCTCGTTCCCGGTCAGCGACGCGGGATAATAGGTCGGCCAGTTGGTCACCTCCTCCAGCAGTGCCGCGCGGTCCTCGCCCCAGTAGAGGTGGTAGTGCCCGGCTTTCTGCGGCGCGATGATATGGTCGCTGAACTGGATGTAGGCGGGCGCGGCCGCGTCGCCCGCGTCCTTGCGGGAGATGAACCGCACGCCGCGGTTGCCCTTGGCGTATGTCAGCACCTCGTAGCCGTCATCCGCGTAGCTCCCCGAAACCGACCCCTCAGGCCCGAAGAAGGTCACCTCGTTGCCCTCGATCAGGATGCGGTCGACGTCAGTGGCGTAGCCGGTCTCGTAATAGGCGCGGTACTCCTCGGCGCTCTTGTCGCCGTGCTCGGCCTTGTGCTGCATCACCGGGTCGAGCGTGCCGTCGCCCAGCAGCGGGTAGACCGACTGCCAGTCGCCCTCCCAGTCCGACAGCGCGCGGTTGGCGATCTGCGCGTCGTCGAAATAGCCGCGGTAGATGTCGTCATCCCCATGGGCGTGTTCGTGGTTCTGCGCGTCCGCGTGGTCATGAGCGTGATCGTGGGATTCCGCGGCGGCGGGCAGGCCCAGCAGCGAGGCGCCGAGGGCGAGGGCGAGAAGGGGTTTGGACATGGAGGATCCTTCCGGATTGATTCGGTATGTTATATCGTAACACACCTCGGATACCCGCCGCCCCGCCCTCTGGCAATCCCGCAAAGACAGGAAAGGGCGCCCGTCCAGGGCGCCCCATCCTCCATCGTCATGGCGTCACTCAAGAAAACGCGCGTCAGCTCACCAGATGTGGTGCGCCGGTCGCCATGTTGGTGCCGATGTAGGGCTTCTTGGCGCCCTTCCAGGCGCCGAACCCGCCTTCCATATGGGCGATCCGGGCAAGGCCCGCGTCGATCGCCCTGCGAGCCACGCGCTCGGACCGGACGCCCGAGCCGCAATGGAAGACGATGCGCTTCTCGCTCTGTCCGGGCAGCTTGTCGGGGTTGAAGAAGGCCATCGGCATCAGGAGTGCGCCCTCGATATGCTCGAACATGAACTCCTGGGGCGTGCGCACGTCGATCAGAATGATCTCGTTGCGGTTGAACGCGGCGGCGACCTCGTCCACGGTCCATGTCTCGAGAAGGGCGTCTCCGACCTGTTCGGTTTTCATCGCGCGGATCCTTTCGGCGGTTGCGGGATATTCATTCCACAAATTGGATGTATCCGGCCCTCCTTCAAGGGCGATGCGACGAGACGGCGCGGGCGGTTCGCATCTGGCGGGAAATGATCACGGGACGGGCAGTGGCACGGGGGAATGCCTCCTCCCCGAGCGTGGGCACGCTTTTCGGGATGCGTTCGGCGCGAAACCGGGGTCTCTAAAAGGGAAAGGCCACGGCCGTTTGCGCGGCATGCAGCACGAAAAGAACAAGACGACGGAGGCGGGACATGGTGGATTTCATCGCGATGGAAGCGTGGGTCGAGTTCGCCGTGCGCTGGCTGCACGTTGTCACGGGCATCGCCTGGATCGGATCCTCGTTCTATTTCATCGCGCTCGATCTCGGCCTGCACCGCGACCGCAACCTTGCCTCCGGGGCGGATGGCGAGGAGTGGCAGGTCCACGGCGGCGGCTTCTACCACATCCAGAAATACCTCGTGGCGCCCGAGCGGATGCCGGAGGACCTCGTGTGGTTCAAGTGGGAGAGCTACGTCACCTGGCTCTCGGGCTTTGCCATGCTGGTGCTGGTCTACTACCTCGGGGCCGAGTTCTACCTCGTCGACCCGCGGGTCATGGACCTGCCGATCTGGGGCGCGATCCTGATCTCGCTGCTGTCGCTGAGCGTCGGCTGGCTGGCCTATGACGTCCTCTGCAAGTCGACGTTCGGCGACGACAACAACCGCCTGATGCTGTTTCTCTTCGTGGTGCTGCTGGCGATGGCCTGGGGCTACATGCAGGTGTTCTCGGGCCGCGCGGCGCTGCTGCATCTGGGCGCCTTCACCGCGTCGATCATGACGGCGAACGTATTCTTCATCATCATGCCGAACCAGCGCATCGTGGTGGAGGATCTCAAGAACGGCCGCATCCCGGATCCGAAATACGGCAAGATCGCCAAGCAGCGCAGCACCCACAACAACTACCTCACCCTGCCGGTGCTGTTCCTGATGCTGTCCAACCACTACCCGCTGGCCTTTGCGAGCGAGTACAACTGGATCATCGCGAGCCTCGTCTTCCTGATGGGGGTCACCATCCGGCACTTCTTCAACACCATGCACGCGCGCAAGGGCTTGCCCTACTGGACGTGGCTGGTGACGGCGCTGCTGTTCCTCGCGATCATGTGGCTCTCGACGCTGTCGCTGCCGGGCGAAAGCGACTGGGAGGCAGAGGCCGAGGGGCCATCGCGGCGCTATGCCGAGGCGGAGGGGTTTGCCGAGGTGCAGGACATCGTTCTGGGCCGCTGTTCGATGTGTCACAGCGCCGAGCCGGGGTGGGAGGGCCTCTACTGGGCACCAAAGGGTGTCCATCTCGACAGTGCGAAGGGCATCGCCGAGAACGCGAAGGCCATATATCTGCAGGCCGGTTTGAGCCGGGCCATGCCGCCCGCGAACCTGTCCTTCATGGAAGATTCCGAGCGTGACGTCATTCGTCGCTGGTTCAGGGCGGCGACGGAAGGCTAGGGCGTTTCAAAGCCCTCTGGGCGGTCATCCGCGGCAGTCGGCGGCGGGTGATCCTTGGGTCTTTCAGGTCGTGAAGCGCAGCGCGTCAGCTGTTCTTGAAAACGGCGGACACCGGGCGGAACCAGGTCTGAGCAAAGCTCTCGCCGTAGAATGCGGCGATTGTCTCGTATGCGAAGCGTGTAACGGGCATCTTGTTTCTCCAGTAATTTGGCGTTTTTTTGCTCGAGTGACGGATGCAGCAATACTGCGACCACCCTCGGCGACAGGGTAACATTGTTTCGTTAACGCTCCGACCGATACTTTGGTTCTATGGGCAAAGGGCCCCGCCGAGGAGGCCACATTCCCCCGTTTCAGAATCGCGGATCGGCTGCTAGGTATAGTGGGATGAACACCCACGCCCCCAATATCAGCCCTGAATCCCGTCCCATCATCCGGCAGCTTGATGAGTCCGCGATCAACCGTATCGCGGCGGGCGAGGTCGTCGAACGGCCGGCCTCGGCAGTCAAGGAGCTGGTCGAGAACGCCATCGACGCGGGCGCGCGCCGAGTCGCGATCGAGATCGCGGACGGCGGCAAGACCCTGATCCGGGTCACCGACGACGGCTGCGGCATGCGCGCCGACGAGCTGCCGCTGGCGCTGTCGCGGCACGCCACCTCGAAGATCGACGGCAGCGACCTGCTCGACATTCACAGCTTCGGCTTCCGGGGCGAGGCGCTGCCCTCGCTGGGCGCGGTCGGGCGGCTGACCATCCAGAGCCGGGCCGCGGGCGAGGAGGGCGCCGAGATCTCGGTCGCGGGCGGGCAGACCGGCGGCGTGAAGCCCTGCGCGCTGAACGGCGGCACCGTGGTGACCCTGCGCGATCTCTTCTACGCGACGCCGGCGCGGCTCAAGTTCCTGCGCACCGACCGGGCCGAAATGCAGGCGATCTCCGAGGTCATCAAGCGGCTTGCCATGGCCGAGCCCTCGGTAGGCTTCACCCTGCGCGACGTGAGCGACGGCAAGGATCGCGTCACCTTCCGCGCCGACCCCTGCTCGGGCGATCTCTTCGACGCGCTGCGCGGGCGGATGGGGCAGGTGATGGGCGCCGAGTTCACCGACAACGCGCTTTCCATCGACGCCGAGCGCGAGGGCTTCCGGCTGACCGGGCTCGCGGCGCTGCCGACCTATTCGCGCGGCTCCTCGGTGGCGCAGCATCTCTTCGTCAACGGCCGTCCGGTGCAGGACCGGCTGCTGCACGGCGCGCTGCGCGGCGCCTACGCGGATTTCCTCAGCCGCGAGCGGCACCCGGCGGTGGCGCTCTTCGTCGATTGCGACCCGCACAAGGTCGACGTGAACGTGCACCCGGCGAAATCCGAGGTGCGCTTCCGAGACCCTGGCATCGTGCGCGGGCTCATCGTCTCGGCGCTGCGCCACGCGCTGGCCGAGGCCGGGCACCGTGCCTCGACCACCGTCGCGGGCGCCACGCTCGGCGCGATGCGGCCCGAGCCGCAGCCCGCCGCCGCGCCGCGGGTCTACCAGATGGACCGCCCGTCGCAGGGGGCGCTCTCCAGCGCCTGGCGGGCGCAGGCCCCGGCGCCTCAGCCATACACCCCGCCTGCGCCGCAGCCGACGTCGGGCTTTGCCGAGTTCTCGCGCGATTACTCCGGCCGGGTCGATGTGGTCGAAGAGCCCGAGCAGCCCGCCGAGGCGCTGCCGCTCGGTGCCGCGCGCGGACAGGTGCACGAGAATTACATCATCGCGCAGACCGCAGACGGCGTGGTCATCGTCGACCAGCACGCCGCGCATGAGCGGCTGGTCTACGAGAAGCTCAAGCGCCAGATGGCCGAGCGCGGCGTCGCGGCGCAGGCGCTGCTGATCCCCGAGATCGTCGAGTTCTCGGCCGACGACCTGTCGCGGCTTCTGTCCGTCGCCGACGAGCTGTCGCGCATGGGGCTGACCGTCGAGCCCTTCGGCGGCGGCGCCGTCGCGGTGCGCGAGACGCCCGCGATCCTCGGCGAGGTCAACGCCAAGGCGCTGCTCAACGACATTCTCGACGAGCTCGCGGACTACGGCTCGAGCCAGCTCGTGCAGGAGAAGATCGAGGCCATCCTCAGCCGCGTCGCCTGCCACGGGTCGATCCGCTCGGGCCGCCGGATGCGCGCCGAAGAGATGAACGCGCTGCTGCGCGAGATGGAGGCCACGCCGCATTCCGGCCAGTGCAACCACGGCCGCCCCACCTATGTCGAGCTCAAGCTCTCGGACATCGAGCGGCTGTTCGGGCGCACATGACCGAGACTCTGGCGCCAGTTCTGAACGACCCGCGGCTGTTGCTGGCGGCGGTGCTGGGGGTGCTGCTGCTGGTCATGCTGCTGGCGATCCGCGCCGCCAACCGCGCCGGGCGCATGGCGCAGCCGCTGATGCAGCTCTCGCGCCGGGTCGAGGCACTGGGCGAGGGGCAGGAGCGGCTCGCC
>NZ_JAATOS010000142.1:0-9001 GCF_011806505.1 Salipiger sp. HF18
ATCGCCGTCCTTCAGCGACCAGTCGAGGTGGAAATCCAGCTCCTCGCCGAAAAGCTCGGCGGGAATGTCGCACATCTCGAGCTGGTAGGCCTGCCACGCGAGGATCACCGCCCGCTTGTCCAGCAGGCTCAGGTCGGCGTCGATCTGCCGGACCGGGGCGGGGACCCTGCGCGCCATGGTCAGACGATCTTGATGCCCGCCTTTTCCGCGTCGGCGAGGAAGGCGGCCAGACCCTTGTCGGTCAGCACGTGGTTGGCCATCGCCTTGATGACGGCGGGCGGCGCGGTGGCCACGTCGGCGCCGATCTTGGCGCAGTCCGACATGTGGTTGGCCGAGCGGATCGAGGCCGCGAGGATCTGGGTCTCGTAGCCGTAGTTGTCGTAGATCGTGCGGATGTCGGCGATCAGCTCGAGCCCGTCGATGTTGATGTCGTCGAGACGGCCCACGAAGGGCGAGATGTAGGTCGCGCCGGCCTTGGCCGCGAGCAGCGCCTGGTTGGCCGAGAAGCACAGCGTCACGTTGACCATCTTGCCTTCGGCGCTGAAGGTGCGGCAGGCGCGCAGGCCGTCCAGCGTCAGCGGAACCTTGATCGCGATGTTCGGCGCGATCTCGGCCAGCTTGAAGCCTTCCTCGACCATCGCCTCGTATTCGGTCGCGACCACCTCGGCCGAGACCGGACCGTCGATCATGTCGCAGATCTCCTTGGTGACCTCGAGAATGTCACGGCCGGATTTGGCGATCAGCGAAGGGTTGGTGGTCACGCCGTCGACGAGGCCCAGTTCGTTGAGCTCGCGGATCGCGTCCACGTCTGCGGTATCTACGAAGAATTTCATCTGCGTCTGCCCTCCCGGCATTGCTTGGCATTCCGTTGCGCGTGTCATACCCCATGCTAGGGCGGGCCGGAAGGCCCTCAAGTGTTGCGCTAACGGAAACCCGGTGAATGGACGCGTTCTACGATGAAGGCACGCTGGTCGCGGTACTGACCACGCAGCCGCTCGACCGGGCGCTGGACTACAAGGCGCCGGAGGGCGGGTGCTGGCAGGGCGCCTTTGTCGAGGTCCCGCTGGGGCCGCGCAAGGTGCTGGGCGTGGTCTGGGGGCCGGGGCGCGGCGATTTCGACTATGCGCGGGTGCGCTCGGTGATCCGGGTGCTTGACGCGGCGCCGATGAGGGACGAGCTGCGCAGCTTCCTCGAACGCGCCGGCGACTACACGCTGACGCCGCTGCCCGCGATGCTGCGGCTGGCGACGCGGGCGCCGGGGCTGGGCGACGCGCCCTCGATGCGCAAGATCTACCGGCTGGGCGACAGCGAGCCCGAACGCATGACCGACGCCCGCCGCCGCGTGCTGGACGTGCTGAGCGACATGGGCGGGCTCGCGCTCACGCAGGGGGAGCTGGCCGAGACCGCAGGCGTGACGCCCTCGGTGATCAAGGGGCTCGCGAAGACGGGTGCGGTGCGCGAGGAGGAGGCACCGCGCGACACGCCCTTCCCGCGGCTCGATCCCGACTACGGTGGCAAGGCACTGGCCGATGACCAGGCCGTGGCGGCGCAGGACCTGCGCGCGGGCGTCGCCTCGGGGCGCTACGGCACGGTGCTGCTCAAGGGGGTGACCGGCTCGGGCAAGACCGAGGTCTATCTCGAGGCGGTGGCGGAATGCCTCGCGGAGGGGCGGCAGGCGCTGGTGCTGCTGCCCGAGATCGCGCTCACCGCCGAGTTCCTGACCCGGGTCGAGGCGCGCTTCGGTGCCCGCCCCGCAGAGTGGCATTCCGGCGTCACCGTGACCGAGCGCCGGCGGGTCTGGAAGCAGATCGCCGCCGGTGGCGCGCAGCTGGTGGTGGGGGCGCGCTCGGCGCTGTTCCTGCCCTACCGCGACCTCGGGCTGATGGTCGTCGACGAGGAGCACGACACCTCCTACAAGCAGGACGAGGGGGTGTTCTACAACGCCCGCGACATGGCCGTGCTGCGGGCCTCGATCTGCGCGGCACAGGTGGTGCTGGCCTCGGCCACGCCGTCGCTCGAGAGCTGGGCCAACGCCGATGCGGGCAAGTACCGGCGGCTCGACCTGACCTCGCGCTTCGGCGCCTCGGTGCTGCCCGAGATGCGCGCCATCGACATGCGGGCCGAGACGCTGCCCTCGAACCGCTGGGTCTCGCCCAGCCTGCAGTCGGAGGTGCTGGCGCGGCTGCAGAAGGGCGAGCAGGCGATGCTGTTCCTGAACCGGCGCGGCTACGCGCCGGTGACGATCTGCCGGGCCTGCGGCCACCAGATCGGCTGCCCCCATTGCGATGCGCGCATGGTCGAGCACCGCTTTCTGCAGCGTCTTGTCTGCCACCAGTGCGGCGAGACCATCGCCAAGCCCGAGACCTGCCCCTCCTGCGGGGCCGAGGACAAGCTCGCCGCGGTCGGGCCCGGGGTCGAGCGGCTGGCCGAGGAGGCGGCGGAGCTTTTCCCGCAGGCGCGGCTGGCGGTGCTGTCCTCGGACCTCTTCGGCTCGGCCCGGGCGCTCAAGGAAGAGATCGAGAAGATCGCGCAGGGCGGGGCGGACATCGTGATCGGCACCCAGCTGGTGGCCAAGGGGCACAATTTCCCGCTGCTGACGCTGGTGGGGGTGATCGACGCCGACCTCGGGCTGCAGGGCTCGGACCTGCGCGCCGCCGAGCGGACCTTCCAGCTGATGCGGCAGGTGGCGGGCCGGGCCGGGCGGGCCGAGAAGCCCGGCGTCGCGCTGCTGCAGACCTACCAGCCTGAGCACCCGGTGATCCGCGCAATCCTCTCGGGCGACGAGGAGGGCTTCTGGCAGGCCGAGGCGGACGAGCGCCGCGCGGCGGGAATGCCGCCCTACGGACGCCTCGCGGGGGTGATCCTGTCCTCGACCGAGGTGCAGGAAGTGTTCGACCTCGGCAATGCCATGGCGCGGCAGGACGCGCCGCTGCGCCGGATCGGCGCGCAGGTCTACGGGCCAGCCCCCGCGCCCGTTGCGCGGGTGCGCGGGCGCCACCGCGTGCGGCTTCTGGTGAAGGCGCCGAAGGGAGTGGCGCTGCAGCCGGCGCTGGCGGAATGGGCGGCGCAGTTCCGGCTTCGGGGCGAGCTGCGCATGGCCATCGACATCGACCCGCAGAGCTTCTTCTGAGGGGAGAGGGGCGGGTGTGTTGCGGGCGGGCCGAAGGGGGAACCTGTTGCGGCAGGTGCAAGGCGGAGCGTGGCTGGCGGGTTTGAAGAGGTCCCCGCCGACCGTGGTCGGGGCGCTGATGGCCGGCGGGGAGGGGGCTCTGCCCCCGTCCGCTGGCGCGGACTCCCCCGGAGTTTATCCGGCAAGATGAAGGCGCGGGCGCGGCTTTCGCGGTGACGTTCCGACACGAAGGACGCAGCGCGCGGGTTCTTTTTGCCGTCGCCTTGTTTGTCCCGGACACGGCCTCTACATCACAGCGCATGACGAGATGGATCCCGTTCCTGAAAACGAAGCCCACCGTGGCTGTCGTCCGCATGCAAGGCGCCATCGGAACCGGCGGGCGCATGGCATTGTCTGACCAGAGCCTGCGACCGCTGCTGGAAAAGGCCTTTCGCAAGGGCAAGCCCGCCGCCGTCGCGCTCGAGATCAATTCGCCGGGCGGATCGCCCGTCCAGAGCTCGCTGATCGGCGCGCGCATCCGGCGGCTCTCGGAAGAGACCAAGGTGCCGGTCTTCGCCTTCACCGAGGACGTGGCGGCCTCGGGCGGATACTGGATCGCCTCCGCCGCCGACGAGATCTGGGCCGATCCCAGTTCCATCCTCGGCTCCATCGGGGTGATCTCGGCTGGCTTCGGCGCGCATGTCTTCCTGCAGCGGCAGGGCATCGAGCGCCGCGTGCACACCGCCGGCAAGTCCAAGTCGATGCTCGACCCGTTCCGCCCCGAAAGCGAAGAGGACGTGGCGCGTCTCGACCGGCTGCTCGGGCAGTTGCACGAGACCTTCATCCAGCAGATCCGCAGCCGCCGCGGCGACAAGCTTGCCGACGACCCGGATCTTTTCACCGGCGAGGTCTGGATCGGCAAGGCCGCCTGCGATGTCGGGCTGGCTGACGGAGTCGGGCACCTCGTACCGGTGATGAAGCAGCGCTTCGGCGACAAGGTCCGCTTCCGCCGCTACGAGCAGAAACGCCGGCTCTTCCCGCGCCTCGGCGCCACGCTGGCGCAGGACGCCCTCGGTGCGGTCGAGGAACGCGCCGCCTTCGCGAGGTTCGGTCTCTGACGTGCTCTTCAAGATCGTCGCGATATTCCTGGTGGTGATCGCCGTGCTCGGCATCTTCGGCAAGCTCCGCGTGCCGGGCGCCCGGCAACTCGCACAGAAGAAATGCCCGCGCTGCGGCCGTTACCGGATCGGTAAGGGCCCGTGCCGCTGTGGCAAGGGATAGGTTTGACCATGGTCTTTGTCTACGCGGCCCTCGGGCTGGTGATCCTCCTGCTGGCCGGGGACGCGCTCGTGAAGGGGGCTGTGAACCTGTCGCTGAGGATGGGGATCCCGGCGCTGATCGTGAGCCTGACCATCGTGGCCTTCGGCACCTCGGCGCCCGAGCTGCTGATCTCGATCCAGGCGGGGATGATGGGGGCCTCGGGCATCGCGCTCGGCAACGTGGTGGGATCGAACACCGCCAACGTGCTGCTGGTCCTCGGCATCCCCGGTCTGATCACGGTGATGCACTGCGCCGGGCATGACACCCGCAAGAGCTACCTCATCATGCTGGGCTCGACGCTGCTCTTCATTGCGCTGGCCCTGCGCGGCACCTTCGACTGGATCTCGGGGATCGTGTTGCTGGGCGCGCTGGCGCTGGTGCTCTGCGATTCCATCCGTGACGCGCTGCGGCACCGGCGCAACGGCAAGGCCGACGCCGAGCTGGAGGAGCTCGAGGAGCCCGAGGGCGCGGACCCGGACATGCCGTGGTGGAAGATCGCGCTCTTCCTCGTGCTCGGCCTCGTGGGGCTTCCTCTGGGCGCCGACCTGCTGGTCGACAGCTCGACCGAGATCGCGAAGATGTTCGGCGTGCCCGACACGGTGATCGGCCTCACGCTGGTGGCGCTCGGCACCTCGCTGCCCGAGCTTGCCACCACCGTCATGGCGGCGATCCGCAAGCAGGCGGACGTGGCGCTGGGCAACGTCATCGGCTCGAACATGTTCAACCTTCTCGCCATCATCGGCATCGCCGGGATCATCCGGCCGCTGACGGTGGATCTCGAGGAGCTCTACTTCGACTTCGCCGTGATGCTGGCGGCCTCGCTGCTGCTGATCCCCTTCGTGTTCCTCAAGCGGGACCTCGGGCGGGGCTGGGGTGCCTTCCTGTCGGCGCTCTACGTGGGCTACATTGCCCTCGTGCTGATCTGAGGAGACGGAAGCCATGGTGATCGAGACCAGACGGGCGCTGGTGACCGGCGCGGGCAAGCGGCTGGGGCGCGAGATGGCGCTCTACCTCGCCGGGCGCGGCTTCGACGTGGCTGTGCATTACGCGGGCTCCGAGGAGGCTGCGGGCGAGGTCGTGACGCAGATCCGCGACATGGGGCGCAAGGCCGCCGCGGTGCAGGCCGACCTGCTCGACGAGCGCGCCACGCAGGCGCTGCTGCCGAAGGCCGCCGGGGCGCTCGGCGGGCCGCTGACGGTGCTGGTGAACAACGCCTCGATCTTCGAGTACGACAATATCGAGACCGCCTCCCGCGACAGCTGGGACCGGCATTTCGAATCGAACCTGCGTGCGCCCTTCCTGCTGACACAGGCGCTGGCGGCGCAGGTGCCCGAGCCGCGGACCGACGCCATGGGCGAGCCGGTGGCGCAGGGGCTGGTGGTCAACATGATCGACCAGCGTGTCCGCAAGCTCACGCCAGAGTTCATGACCTACACGCTCGCCAAGGCGGCTCTCTGGACGCTCACGCAGACCGCCGCGATGGCGCTGGCGCCGCGGGTGCGGGTGAACGCCATCGGGCCCGGACCGACGCTTCGGGGCGCCCGCCAGAGCGAGGAGCATTTCTCGAAGCAGCGCGCCGCGACGGTGTTGGGAAGAGGTTCGGATCCGGCGGACATCACGGCGGCGCTGGGGCTCATGCTCGACTCGCCGGGGTTCACCGGACAGCTGCTGTGCATGGATGGCGGCCAGCACCTTGCGTGGCAGACGCCGGACGTGCTCGGCGTGGAATAAGGTATCCCTAGGTCAAGTTTTGCACTGGTCCTGGAACTGTTAACTGGCCGTTACAAATACGTCGTGAGGTCAAGGGGTTGCGCGGAATTCTCGAAAAATTCAAAGCAAATTCAGCACCTTACGTTTTTGCTCAAAAAATGCGCAACCTGACGAAATGGGCCGAATACAAGGGAAAAACCGGGTTGCCCGGAATTTGCCCGCAGGTTTATCCACAGAAGTGGTGGATGGAAAAAACCTTGAACTCCCCTGATCGGCATTGCAGCCCGGCAGGTAGAATCAACGAAGCGTGACCGTTAGGGCGCAAACGAAAGAATGACCGAAGCAGGCGACAGCGCGGATGCCGCGCCGCAGCGCGGATACGAGGTGATCCACGGCTATCTGAAGACGCTGGACTCCAGTCCCGGCGTCTACCGGATGCTGGATGACCAGAGCCGTGTGCTCTATGTCGGCAAGGCGCGGAACCTGAAGGCGCGGGTGTCGAGCTACTCGCGCCCCTCGGCGCAGCATTCGCGCCGGATCGCGCGGATGATTTCGGAAACCGCGTCGATGATGTTCCTCACGACGCGCACCGAGACCGAGGCGCTGCTGCTCGAGCAGAACCTGATCAAGCAGCTCAAGCCCAAGTTCAACGTGCTGCTGCGCGACGACAAGAGCTTCCCCAACATCATGGTGACGGATCACGCCTTCCCGCAGATCCGCAAGCACCGCGGCGCCAAGACCGAGAAGGGCGCCTACTACGGCCCCTTCGCCAGCGCCGGCGCGGTGAACCGCACGCTGAACCAGCTGCAGAAGGTGTTCCTGCTGCGCAACTGCTCGGATTCGATGTTCGAGGGGCGCACGCGGCCTTGCCTGCTCTACCAGATCAAGCGCTGCTCTGCGCCCTGCGTGGGCTATGTCTCGCCCGAGGATTACGTGGCCTCTGTGCGGGATGCGCAACGCTTCCTGTCGGGCAAGTCGACCGCCGTGCAGGAGACGCTTGCGGCGCAGATGATGGAGGCCTCCGAGGCGATGGAGTTCGAGCGGGCAGCGGCGCTGCGCGACCGGATCCGGGCGCTGACGCAGGTGCAGACGGTGCAGGGCATCAACCCCCGCAGCGTCGCCGAGGCGGACGTGATCGCGCTGCACATGGAGAACGGGCAGGCCTGCGTGCAGGTGTTCTTCATCCGCGCCAACCAGAACTGGGGCAACAAGGACTACTACCCCCGGGTGGGCGAGGACGTGGACGCGGCCGAGGTGCTCGAGGCCTTCGTCGGCCAGTTCTACGACACCAAGGAACCGCCGCGCCTGCTGCTTCTGAGCCACGAGATCGAGAACCCGGACCTGATGTGCGAGGCGCTGACCGGCAAGCTCGGCCGCAAGGTCGAGATCGCGGTGCCGCTGCGGGGCGAGAAGGCGGAGCTGATCGAGGGGGCCGCCCGCAACGCCCGCGAGAGCCTCGCACGGCGCATGTCCGAGACCGCGACGCAGGCCAAGCTCCTGCGCGGGGTGGCCGAGGCCTTCGGGCTCGACGGCCCGCCGCAGCGCATCGAGGTCTACGACAACTCGCACATCATGGGCACCAACGCCGTGGGCGCGATGATCGTCGCCGGGCCGGACGGGTTCATGAAGAACCAGTACCGCAAGTACAACATCCGCGGCGAGGATCTGGTCCCGGGCGACGACTTCGGCATGATGAAGGAGGTGCTGTCGCGCCGCTTCACCCGCCTGCTGAAGGAGGATCCCGAGCGCGACAAGGGGCTGTGGCCGGACCTGCTGCTGATCGACGGTGGTGCGGGGCAGGTCTCGGCGGTGGCCGAGATCATGCGCGAGCACGGGGTCGAGGACGTGCCGATGGTGGGTGTCGCCAAGGGCATCGACCGCGACGCCGGCAAGGAAGAGTTCCACCGCGTCGGCCAGCGCCCCTTTGCGCTGCGCCACAACGACCCGGTGCTCTACTTCATCCAGCGCCTGCGCGACGAGGCCCACCGCTTTGCCATCGGTACCCACCGGGCCAAACGCGCCAAGAGCCAGATGGCCAACCCTCTCGACGAGGTGCCGGGCGTCGGCGCGTCCCGCAAGCGCGCGCTGCTGGCGCATTTCGGCTCCGCCAAGGCGGTGAGCCGCGCCAACCTCGCCGATCTCCGGGCGGTGGACGGGGTCAGCGCGGCGCTGGCGGAGCGGATCTACGCCTTCTTCCACGAGCAGGGGTAGGGGCCGCTCTGTCGAGGCGGTCCGGCGATCTTGGGTGCCTGCCGCGTGGTTGCGTGCGCGCCGGGTGCGACTGCCGTGCGAGCGGTGGGGAGAAGGGGGCGCTGCCCCCTCGGCCTGTCGGCCTCACCCCCGGAGTTTATCCGGCAAGATGAAGGGGGGAGCGCCGCGCTCAGCGGTTTGGGTGTCTCCTGCAGTTCCGTTTATCGCGACATTGCGACCGGGTGCCGCCCCGGCGGGGATGGACCTTCCCCCGCCATGGGCCTAGTTTGCGCGCGAAAATACCGGAGTGACGCACATGGCCGCAGGCTCGAGAATCCGCACCTATTTCGAAGGATGCTGGCACGAGGGGGACCTCGCCGTGATGAAGGCGGCGGATCACGGCATGTGGCAGGGCAGCAGCGTCTTCGACGGCGCGCGCTTCGTCGATGGCCTGACGCCGGATCTTTACCTTCACTGCGCGCGTGTGAACCGATCGGCCGAGGCGCTGATGCTGCGGCCCACCATCTCGCCCGAGGACATGGTGCAGATCGTCTGGGAGGGGCTGTCGGGCTTCCCGAAGGACGCGGCGGTCTACATCCGTCCGATGTACTGGGCGATCCACGGCGATGAGACGGTGCTGGTGCCCTCGAAGGAGGCCACGGGCTTTGCCAT